>NZ_JAZNIB010000206.1:0-2088 GCF_045577275.1 Methanobrevibacter sp. | reverse complement strand
TTATTTGAATTAAAATTAATTTAGACATTTATATAAAAATTGCTATTTACAAAACTTTATAAATCACTATAAATATAAATAATATTGTATCAAAAAATTCTTAAAAATTTTATAAAACATTTCAAAATCTATATGATTTTTGAATTAAAATTTTACCTAAAGGGATTAAAATATGCAATTCAGAACACCATCAAAAAACAACACTATATCAAATAAGGATATTGAGAAGGAGTTTAAAAATCTAAGAAAAGAACTCTTGGATTTAACCTTAAGAAATCCTCTCCTTAACTTTAAAGCAAGAAACAGGAATCTCAATATCATTAATCAAACACCAATGAATGCATATAAAATACTTGTTTTGGAAAATAAAAGAATGTATTTTTCCCCAAATAAAAAGGAGACTAAAAGATCTAGGGCTCACACCTTTATAGATCAGACCAGAGAATTCTTATCATCAGAAACAGATAAGACATTAAAGGCAGATTTGACTCCAAGTGAGCTTCAAAAAAGGCTATTTTATATTGACCAACAATCCAAAACCATGGTTCAGGAGCAAGGTTACAACATTTTATACATAGCCCTTGGTTTTATAGAGTGGGTTGACAAAAAGAAACCTAGACAAAGGAATTTAGCTCCACTTATACTTATTCCTGTTGCATTGGAACGTAAGAAAGTAGGTAACTCATTTTCACTATCTTGGACTGGCGAAGATATACAAAACAACATTTCAATTCAAGCTAAACTTCGTGAAGCAGGTGTTGAACTTCCTAAATTTGAGCAAACATCACATCTTGAAGGTGTAAATCAATATTTGGCTGATGTTAAAAAGGCAATTAGACCATTTAGCAAATGGGATGTTAGGGATGATGTTGCATTAGGATTCTTCTCATTTACAAAATTTGTAATGTACAACGACTTAAATCCAGAAAGCTGGAGTGAAGATGTTGATTTAACTAAAAATGAGCTTATTCAGTCCATATTCAATCCAAGCAAAAATGTTTATGAAGATACATTTGAGGAAGAGGATGTTGATGAAAAATTACATTATAAGACAATGTATCAAGTTTTAGATGCAGACTCTTCACAGATTGCAGTAATAGAAAACGTTAAGGCAGGTCATAACTTAGTTGTAGAAGGACCTCCTGGAACCGGTAAGTCACAAACCATCGTTAACCTAATTGCAGAACTTATTGCAGAAGGAAAAACTGTTCTTTTCGTAAGTGAAAAGATGGCTGCATTGGAAGTTGTAAAAAGCAGATTGGATAGTGTAGGTCTTGGAAAATTCGTTTTGGAATTGCATTCCCATAAGACAAGACGAAAACAACTATTGAAAAATCTTAAGAAGGCAACTAATGTAAGGGCTACAAGAGACTTGAAATTGGATCAAACCCTTAGAAAGCTTGAAAACTTACGTGACCAATTGGATCAATATGCAGAAGTTATACATCATCCGGTAGCTAATGTAAGGCTTAGTCCATTTGAATTATATGGTATGAAAGAGTCTTCAGAGGATTATTTCTCAAAACAAAGCAAATTATTGCCTTTAGTTAGATTCAATAATGCTGAAGATTTGACTATGAAGGAATTGGATGATATTATAATATCCTTGGAGAATTTAGCAGAATTATACTCAACAATATCCAAAAATAATCCTTGGAGCTACTGTAATCCTAAGAGTTTACTCCCTGCAGATTTAAGGGAAATTGAATTATTGATTAGAGACAGCCTTGAATCCTTGACTGATTTCAGATACGAAATGAATATTATCAATGAAGTTTATGGAATAAAGATTCCAAATACACTAAAGGAATATGAGGATTCAATCACTGCACTCAATATTTTAAATAGCGAAAGCGTTAACTTAGTGGACAGTTCCATCTTACTTAGCAAGTATTGGTTCAACAATCCGGAGAAATCATTGGAATTAATTAAATTATTGCAGCATTATCAGCATGCTTCCGGCTTATTCAATAAATTCTCAGACTATTTGCTTGTTGCAGATTTGGATACAATAATCTATGATTTGGAAAAGGATTCCAATAAGAAATTCAAATTATTCGGTGGAAATTCCCATAAGGAAGAACTCTA
>NZ_JAZNIB010000205.1:0-2294 GCF_045577275.1 Methanobrevibacter sp. | reverse complement strand
AATTCTAAGAGCATTGCAAAATGCTCTTTTTCGTGTTATAATCATATATAGTTTTTTTATAATAACCGTTTACAGTAAATAATTTACAGAAAACGAGGAGGAAAAGCTTATATGAACGGCAACACTCTTATTCTTGATTCTTTTTGGGTAGACAATAAACCTTTTCCAACTGCACTATCTCCAAATTATAGTGATGGCAGGGCCTTTAGCGACTATTATCCAGGTTCAGCACGGTATTTAGGTTGGATGGATTTAGTTCTCCTAAAAAATATTATTAAAAAGAAGTAAAATATTATTAAAATAAAGAACATATTATATTTAAGAATTAAAAAAATTCAGGTGCTGATTTTGAAAATTAAGAAAAGATATTTTTTAAAGAAAAAGAAAGTTAAGGAAATCAAACAGGAACTTGGAGACTATGGATCCTTTATTAACAACAAAGACACTCTCGAAATGTTGGAAGCAGAAGATTATGACTTTATTTTGGTTAATGGAGAACCTTATATCATCATGATCAATGAAAAGCCATATCCTACATTGAAGGCTGCTTTGAATCTTGAATTGGACAGTAAGGTGGTTGTTGTCGATATGGGTGCTGTCAGGTTTGTAACCAAAGGTGCAGACGTAATGAGTCCAGGAATTGTTGATGCAGATGACTCAATTGTTGAAGGGGATATTGTAATAATTGTTGAAGAGACCCATAATAAGCCTTTAGCTATGGGAATCAGTTTGATATCCGGTCCTGAAATGGTTGACAATTCTGAAGGAAAAGCCATTAAGTCACTCCACTATGTTGGAGATGCTATCTGGAATCTAGAAGTATAATTTTTATATTTTTGTTTTAAGTTTTGTGATTTTAATTTATTATTTTATTTATTTTTTTAAGTTATTTTTTTAATTAATTTTCTATTTATATGTTTCAAATAATAATTTAGTGATAATATGGTCAAATTAAGATTAGATGCAGGAAATGTTAAGAATCCCAATGTTCATAAGATAGGAATAATCGCACTTGGTTCCCATCTTGAAAATCATGGTCCTGCCCTTCCTATAGACACTGATGCTAAGATAGCTTCATACATTGCTTTTCAAGCTGCTTTGGAAAGTGGGGCCAAATATCTTGGAGTCATTTATCCGGCTCATGAGATAAAGGAGATAAACCATGGAATACATGTCTCACTGGAAGATTTAACAAAGGAAATCGTAAAGGTATTGAAATCAGCAAAGAAGTATTTGGGAATCAGCAGTGTAGTCATTGTAAATGGACATGGAGGCAATTTGCCAATTGTAACATGCCTGTATGATATAGAGGAACAAACTGATTTGCTCATTACACTTAACAGCAAAATCATTGAGTCTGAAGGGCCTCATGGAGGTTCCGGTGAATTGTCCATGGGAAAGGTATTGGGCATAATTGATGAGAGTGAAGTGGAAAATCAGACTGATTTAAGTAGATATGGGGAAGTTGGTCTATCTATGTTTACTCAAGCAAGGCTAAATGATCCAAACATTGAAGAAGGTGCAATGGACGTTCAAGAAAATGGTGTTTATGTTGATGAAGTTTATGGAAATGAACTGTTAAAGTTAGCAATCAACTCCGTCTTGTTGGATGTTGAAAAGCAGTTGGATTCCCACTATGGATATTGATGGAAATGAAGATGTGAGTTGATCATATGGATGAAATAATTTTCAAACCGATTGGATATATCAAGTCTCCCTATGAGGATGTTCATGATATGCCTAAAGCTCCTAGGGAATCTGGGGATCTTGTTGCCGAGATGATTATCGATGAGCAATATTTGGAAAGCATGTCTAGCATGGAAGCTGGTGAGGAATACATGGTCTTGTTTTATTTCCATAAGTCAAAAGGGTTTAAGCAAAGAGTTCCCTTTAGAGGAGATGGCCCTATAAAAGGTTTGTTTTCAACCCATGCACCAAATAGGCCAAATCCTATTGGCGTTTCCACAATAAAAATAGAAGAGATTGATGGAAATGTAATTAGGTTTAAGGGAGTTGACATGTTGAATGGAACTCCTGTATTGGACATAAAGGATATCATTTAATTGCATTCTTTTATTTATTTGCCTTTTTATCTTTTTTATTTTCATTTCTTTTTTTATCTTTTTATCTTATTCTTTTTTTATTTCAAGATTTATTGATTTTTTATTATCCTTTTTTCCATAATACTAATTTTTATTTATTATTACTGGGAAATATCCTTAAATATTACTTATTTTATTGATTTAAGTACAAACATTTATATATTATTTAAAATATATTATATATTAATATTA
>NZ_JAZNIB010000204.1:0-3521 GCF_045577275.1 Methanobrevibacter sp. | reverse complement strand
AATATTGATTTTAATAACTTTAATTTATTTTAATGTATTTACATTTATTATTAATTTTGTATTATATAAATGTTTTTAATTTAGTTTGGATTTAGTTTGGATTTAGTTTGGATTTATTTTAATTTGGTTTAATTTAGTTTGATTATTTTTAATGTTTTTTCATTATTTTCATTAAACGGTTGATTTTGTTAAGTTTTTAGGAGATTATTTTGGAGTTATTTGAGTATTTTTAGATAGTTATTTACAAAAATATTTTATTTTATTAAGATAAAGTATAATTATTGAATAAATGCTATGATTTTTTATATTTTTCTTGGTGATTTTTTGAAATGGAAGAAGATTGGAGATATTTTAATAGTGGACAGCAAGTTTGATGAGGGAATTTCAGATAATTTGGAATCCATTGCGGACAGCAAGTTTGATGAGGGAATTTCAGATAATTTGGAATCCATTGCGGCTCGCCATAATGTCAAATCCATCATTAAAATTGATCAGATTGAAGGGCAGAAAAGAGAGCCTACCATAAGTCTTTTATATGGAAATGAGACAGAAACAATTCATAAGGAAAATGGATGTCTCTTTAATCTTGACCTATCTAAAGTGATGTGGGCCAAAGGAAACAACAATGAAAGACTCAGAATTGCCAAATTGGTTGGCAAAGGCGAAACTGTAGTGGATATGTTTGCCGGAATCGGCTATTTTTCCATTCCAATTGGTGTTCATAGCCAAGCAAAGCAAATCTATTCAATTGAAATAAATCCAAATTCCTATCATTTCTTGAAAAATAACATTGAATTGAATAAAATTAATGAAAAGGCCGAATATGACAGGATGGTTCCTATTTTAGGGGATTGTGCTGTAGAGGCTCCTAAATATTCTGCAGATCGGGTATTGATGGGATATGTCAAGACAACCCATCACTTCTTGCGGCCTGCTATGGAATGTGTCAAGGATGGTGGCATAATCCATTATCATGAAACTGTTCCTGATAAGCTAATTGAAACCCGTCCATACGAAAGAGTGAAGCAAGCTGCTTTTGAGTGTGGTGAGAGGGAAGTTGAAGTTTTGAATATTCAAAAGATTAAAAGATATGCTCCTGGTGTAGAGCATATAGTATTGGATGCGAGGATTAAGTAAAAAATTTTTTATAATCATTTGCCATAATTATATTATAGTAGGATGAATTATTATGATTGAGACTGATGTATTGGTAATTGGTGGCGGACCTGCCGGTTCTTCAGCTGCAAGATTTGCAGCTAAAGGCGGAGTAGATGTAATTATTATAGATAAGAAATCTGAAATTGGATTTCCTAAAAGATGTGCTGAAGGGGTTTCAAAAAGGATTTTTGAAAAATTGGACCTTGAAGCGGATCCTCATTGGATTACCAATGAAATTCGTGGTGTAAGATTCGTTGCTCCTGACGGCACTGATGTATGGCTTAGTGAGGACCAAATCGATTTGCCTGATGCAGGTTATGTATTGGAACGTAAGGTCTTTGATAAGCATATGGCAATGGAAGCTGCCAGGGAAGGTGCACAAATTAAAATTAAAACCCAAGCCAAAGGTCTTAAAAGAGAAGAAGATGGAACATTCATTGTTACCTGTGAATCCATGGGTGAAATCTTCGATATCCATGCAAAAATCATAATTGGTGCAGATGGTCCCGAAAGTCATGTGGCTAAATGGGCTGGATTGGATGCATATATCAAGCCTCAGCATATGGTGGCGGGTGTACAGTTCGAAATGTGCAATGTCAAAATGGAAAGGAATGATTATTTGGAGTTCTATTTTGGTAGTGTAGCTCCAGGAGGTTATTTCTGGCTCTTCCCTAAAGGTGGAGATGTTGTAAATGCAGGTCTCGGAATCATTACAAATATGGCAGACAAACCAGCTTATGAATACCTTGTTGATGCTGTAGACAATTGTTATGCAACTCAAGAGGCTCAAGCAGTTGAATTGAATGCAGGCGGAGACCCTGTAGGCGGTCTTGTCAAGGAAATGTACGGTGACAATATCATGCTTTGTGGAGATGCTGCTAGTCAAGTAAATCCACTAACCGGTGGGGGAATAACCAATGGTATGTTAGGTGGCAGATTCGCTGGTGAAGTTGCTGTAGAAGCCATTAAATCAGGGGACTGTTCCAAGAATTTCCTAAAAAAATATGAAAAGTTATACTTGGATGAAATGGGCAGTGAAATGCAAAAATACACTAAAGTCACTGAGTATCTATGGACTTTGGATGATGAAGGAATCAATAAGATAGCTCATAAATTCAAGGAAATGGAATTTGATAAGGTAACCACAAGTGAATTGGTTAAATTGGTTATCAAAGCAGATCCAAAATCACTTTTAAAATTAGGTAGAATCTTTTTATAATCCAGCTTTTACTCGCCTTCGGCTCGTAAAACCTGGACCAAAACTTTTTTTTTTCATTTGTGAGTATTAAAAATAGGAAGTGAGATTAATTGGAGTTAATCTCTTCTTGTGCTCTTTTTGTTTTTTCCAATAAAACTGGATTTTCGATATATTTTTCATTTATGTATTTTTTATATATTGCCAACCTTTCTTTTAATTCGTATCCTGCATCATTAGTCAGCTTTTCCAGTTTGTCAAGAGTTGGCCATGGAGATGAGGGGTTTATATAATCTTCACTAAGCGGGGATACTCCGCCCCAGTCATCAGTACCGCAGAGAAGGAAAATCTGACTGGTTTCATAGTTCAAATTTGGTGGGACCTGAACTGAAACATCCTCATCGAAAAGCAGTTGAGCAGCTGCAACGGTTCTAACCATTTCTAAAAGGCTTGGCTCTTCGTAGTTCTCCATTTCTATTCCCGGACTTACTGTGAAGTTTTGAATGATCACTTCTTGAATGTTACCATACTTGTCACAAATCTCCTTTATTTTTAGCAATGAATCAGCTATTTCTTCTCTTGTTTCGCCGATTCCAATCAATATTCCAGTTGTGTATGCAATATTGAGTTTTCCAGCATTTTCTATAGTTTCAATACGCAATTTAGGATCTTTTCCAGGACTTTTTTCATGTGCTATGGTGTTCATTAATCTATCTGATGAATTTTCAAGCATCATTCCCATTGAGATATTGTATTCCTTTAATCTTTTCATATCTTCATATGAGAAGTTTCCTGCATTTGTATGTGGGAATAACTCTGTTTCCTCAGCAGTCATTTTGCAGATGTCGTAAATGTAATCTACCATGTTTTCATAGCCTAACTTGTCTAATTTTGCCTTTACAGCAGGTTCTGTATCTGCATCTTCACCTATTGTAAACAAGGCTTCCTTACAGCCATATTTTTCAGCTTCCTTTAATGTGGACAAGACTTTCTCTTTCTCCATCAATATGATTGCATCTGGATCATCCGGGCTTTGTTTGAATGCACAGTAGCCGCAGTCATTCCTACATATTTTTGTAAGTGGGATGAACACATTTTTAGAATATGTGACAAAATTGCTTTCTCTTTTTGAATTAGCCAAGCTCATTAGTTCTAGAATGTCTTCTTT
>NZ_JAZNIB010000203.1:0-1853 GCF_045577275.1 Methanobrevibacter sp. | reverse complement strand
TTAATATAAAATTATTAAAATAGTTAAAAATAGAAAAAATAAGTTAAAAAGTTAAAAAAATATAAAAATAGTAAAAAATAAAAGAAAAGGAATGAAATAAAATAGATCTATTTCATTTCAATTTTGTCAACTACTTTTTGTCCTTCTTCAGCCATTTCACTGAATGCAATTATGGTTTGTTGCATTTGAGGAAGTGCTTGGTTTTTGTAATTGCTTACATCTTCAATTGCAGCTAATGCCTCAGCGAATGATGCCTTAAGGACTTCAGGAGAAATCATGGTTTCCATGCTTTGCTTTTGAATCTCGTTTCCTTGTTCTCTTAACATTCTGGAAGTTGATTCGATTACTGCTTCAGTGGTTTCATTAAGTGCTTTGATCTTTTTGATTACAACTTGTTGGTTGTACAATGCACTTGCAACCATAATACCGTTTCTAAGAGCAGTTACAGTAACTGTTTTAGCACGTTGAACTCCTCTGATCAATTCCTTGTTGTTTCTTCTTACAACATTCAAGGAGATGATTCCTTGTTCGTTTACAACAATCATTTGTTGCATGTCCATGATTCTTTGTCTAAGTGGGAACAATACTTCTTCACGTACAAAATCAATCTTGTGTTGGTCTACACCTTCAATTTCTGCTTGACGAATTTGCTGTTCAATGGATAAGTCCATTTGCTTACCTAATTCAATGTCAGTCATGAGCTTTTTGGTCAATTCTCTTAAATAGGTTTCCTCAGCAAGAAGAGTGGTGTTGTCATTCTGCAATACCTTACTGCTTGTATCAAGAGAGACAAGAATGTTTGAAATCGCTTCATCAGCCTGTTCGTATTTGCTGAAGTAATTTCTGATTGGTTTCAAGAGTTTACCTAAGATACCAGATTGTTGGAATTCAATTGCAGATGGATCCAAGTTTCTGATTTCCTTGTCAAGCTCTTCCAATTTGTTACCAATGTTGGTTGCTTCATCTCCACCTTTGGATAAATCCTTGAATCTTGTGTTGATGAGGTTGTTCTTGTTTGCAGATCTGTTGATTGCATTAAGACCGAAGTCGTCCAATGGTTTTAGGATTTCTTCTCTTGCAGCTACATCATTGAAGTCAGATTCAAAGATAGCAACAGCATTGTCATCAGCTTGCTTTTTGATTTCATCATTTGGTAATTTTTCTTCTTCTTCCTTTAGACTTTTGTCTACGTCTTCTTTAATTTCATTTATATCAAGTGAAAATTCAGACATAATATCACCCTATATTTACACACAAAAATTAATAATAAAATGTGTCATATAATTTTATGACATATGTTATTTATAAACTTTTGCTTTTTTATATAAAAATTTCATAAAAAATCATTTATAAAAATAATAAAATTAAGAAAAATAATTTATTCATAATTCTTTACAGAATCAATTAGATCATTCATTTCATTTATGAGATTGGTTATTTCATCATCAGAACCGTCATCACCATTGCTGATGCTGATGATAAGTTCACTTTGGAGGTCATTCATCTTTCCAACTATTTCCTGTAGGATCTTTACCTTGTTTTTAAGCTCATCAGCTATCTTTTGGGAATATTCATCAGAAAGTTCTATCATATTCTCTGCTGCATCCGCTTCCTTAAAGAAGCTTACCCTGCAGCTATCGACTTCCTCCTTGAATCTGTAATATGACAATTGTCCAGATGGAAACTTCTTTTCAAGCAATTTAAGCACATTAGACTCCTTGGTTTCATAGGTTTCCTTTAACTTTGCAATTTCATTCTTATAGTAGGAATAGTTAGGAGCAGAGCTTGCAGTAGTGTATTTTGAACTTGAGGAACTGGAATAGGAATCTTGACTTGTCTTTTTATCCTTATTT
>NZ_JAZNIB010000202.1:0-5373 GCF_045577275.1 Methanobrevibacter sp. | reverse complement strand
TTTATTCTATTTTTATTCTATTTTTATTCTATTTTTAATCATCTTTTGGATGCAACGATTATATCTTTTATACCATATGGAGGAACCTCTATTTTTAGGTCTAAAGTTTGAATTATACCTTCCATACCATTTCTTTTGCTTGGAATCTGTTCATATGTATTCTTTGGAATGAATACATATCCTCCAGATTTAACTCTGGATAAGCTTTCGAATGATAATTTCACAATATTGTCATCACTTTCTCTCATGTAACTTTTGTTGAGATTGAGGAGTACAAAATCAAATTCTCCATTTATATTATTAATATCCTGTGGTTTGCATTGTAATATGTTGCTATCCTCGATGATTTGGTCAGTGATTATAAGTCCGGTTCCATATGTAGAGACTAAGTCAAGGAATTGTTTAAGTTCATCCAAATAAGTTTCATCATCCTTTTCTTTGGATTCATTTTTATTTTCACTTAAAATAAGTGAAAATGCTCTCTTTTCAATATCTCTTAAAAAGTTTATATTGTCTTGAACCACATCATAATCTTCATGAACCAAATATACTAATCCGCAGCTTGTATGCAAATCTTCAGTTTTGGGGAATAATCTATTATCAATAATTTCTGCCATAGAAGTTTTATAATGGCTTTTGAATCTGAAACTTATATTGTCTATTGGTGATGATTCTGCAATTATGTCATTTGGGACAATGAATAGTTTTATGGCACCATATGCATATAGTTTATATGGCTTTGCATATTGTACTCTAAAAAGTTCTGGCTTTAAGTATGCATCTAAAATGCTGTCGGTTTCGTGCTGTCCGGAGATTCTATTTAAAAATTCAGCTTCCATACTCGCGCCACAAGGACGACAATTTACTTCTATCAAGACCGGCCCATTTTCGTCAATCATATATTCTCCATGAACTGGACCATATTGGATTCCAATTGCATCTGCCACTTGGTATGCATATTCAACCATTTCAGCTTCACCAATTCTCAATTCATTCACTGTTTCGCTGCTATCATATATTATAGCACCATCAGAAGTTTTGACTTTTGAATATTTCCAAATTAGGGTCACTCTATGTTTACCTTCACAGGATACTGTGTTTACAATATATTCTTCACCGTTTATACGTTCTTGAATTAGGAATTTATTCTCTTTCTCCCCATAATAATTGGCTGAATCAGTTAACATTTGTTTGAGGGATTCAATCATTTCTTCTTTATCTGCGCATATTCTTACGCTGGCAGATCCTGCACTGTAAGTCGGTTTTATGACAACTTCCTTTAGGTTTTCGCTGTCATAGTATTCAATAGCATCTTCTATTGAATCGACTACTTTTCCTCTAATGTAACGAATGCCGTATTCCTTTAATCTGTTATGCATTTCATTTTTTAAGGTCATTGCATCAAGATTTTCTATAGGGTTTCCTAAAAGGCCAAGGTCATGGGATAATTTAGTTGTTAAGATTACTCCTTTTTCACTTCCCGCTAAGATAAGGAGAGGATCCAATTTTCTTACCATCTCAAGTGTCTCTTCATAGGTATCTTGTTCATAGATTATTTCAAAATCGTATTTTATTCTTTTATATTCATCATAAACCATTTTTTTATATTCTTTTCCTTCTCCAGTATCTATTATTTTTGTTTCAAGTACAATAGGATTATATCCTCTGTTTATGATGTCTTCGATAAAGTTGGTTCCTGTTGATATGCATTCAACAACTATGATATTCCTCTTATTATTCTCCATACTATCACTCTCATTTTTTATCCTTTCTTATCATTTATGGTACTAATTAATTGTTACTAAATTTTGTTACTAATTTTATTATGTATTTATTTAATTAAGTATTTTTTCAATTCTTCCAATTTTTTTCTTTTCATTAATTAGTCATTTTTCGCTATCTTAAAGAGAATTATGATAATATGGTTGATTTTTACTAATTTTATGGGTAAAGTTTATATGTATAAAATTTATCTCTATTGTAAAGTTTATACTTTTTGGAGCATTTTCCGAATAGTTTTCAAGTGCTCTCATAGGCATTTTAAATTTATAAACCGAGGCCAAAAATATGAATATGATTACAATAGAAGATTTGCAAAAGGAAAAATATTACAGGAAATATTTGCAGAAGAAAAACATAACACCAGAAACACTGAAAAGCTACAACATCGCACTGGTCCATTTCTGCAATGCAAATAATAAAAGATTCGATGAAATAATCGATGAAGTCAAGGAGGAACAGTACCCATACATTGACGAGAAAGGAAGAATTCACGAGTATGACCCTAACTTTGGAAAAATAGATGACTACATATACAGTGTAGTAACATATCTTACTGAAAGAAACAATTCCAACAGCAGCATAGAAATTAACATCAACAGATTAAGAGCAGTCCTAAACGCATTAAGTATCAAGCTGCCAAAAAAGATAGAATTCCCAAAGGATGATGATGAATGGAATGTGCTTACCACAGATGAAATCAAATATGTTCTCAACATCAGCTATTTGCACCACCAGGCAGCAATAGTCTTCATGGCACATACAGGAATCCGGCTTAAAGATGTAACTAGCTTCAAGATACAGGATTTCATGAAAGCAACAGAAAAGTACCATCACTGCACCGAGATAGACGAGTTCCTGGAAAAGGCACCACAAGACATGATGGGATTCTGGGAATTCATACCACATAAGACAAAAAAGCACAACATCCTATGCAAAGTTCCCAACAGTCCAGAATCATCAAACCTGCTGTTGAACAGTCTGCGACAAAGGAAGAAAAGCATTGAAAGGTACAATAAAAAATACGGTACCAACTTGAAGCTTGAAAAAACAGATGCACTTTTCTCATCCAGGACCAACAAGTTCAAAGGACCAATACAGCCAGCTTCACTAACTGTTGAATGCTTTAGAAAAAACAAGGATCTTGTACGTGAAAGGACCAGGGTCTTAAAACAAAAATTGGAAAATGGGGAAATAAGCAAGGAAACTTTTCATCAGCTTATTGAAGAAACCCCCAAGTTCCATGCCCATGGGCTCCGTAAATTTTTCATAACCACATTGGCTAGAAAAAGAGTTCACTTGCGTGCTTCAGCATTGATGGAAGGACATAAGCCATATATGGAACAGGATAGGTCATATGTGGATGAGGATGAGCTTGAGGAATTGATCTTTTCAGAGTATGAGAACATTATTCCTGCACTTAGCTTTGAAAAGGATGAGATTGATTTCACAATCACTAAGCGAAATAAGGAGTTGGAGCTTGAGAACTATGAGTTAAAGCAGCAGACTGAATTGTTGAGAAAGGAGAATATTGAAATAAGGGATAATATTGATAGGCAAGTTGAGGATAAGATAGATGAAGTTTTAGCAAAATATGGTTTTTAGGTAAGGAGAATTAATTATGAGTGAAAAAGGATTTATCCCTCCCTATACTGGTTATCTTAAAAAGACTCCCAAATCTATTATGTTAAAAAGAATGGAAGAGGAGAATTGGAAACTAAAATGTGTAGAAGCAGGTTTGGGAGAAAAAAGATTGGAAGGATTGGAGGAAATTAAATGAGTGAGAAACGATTTACTTGTGTATTAGGTAAGGATTATCATATAATCAATAATAATATTGATAATATGACTTATTATCTTCAAGATGGGAATGATGTTGTATTGGTTATTAACTTACTGAATAGACTTGTTGAGGAAAATGAGCAGTTACGAACACAATTGTTAATCTGCCAACAATCCAAGAATGATGATGGTCGGTTTAAAGTGTGGCAAGTTCCTCCTATAAGGAGAGGTATGAGAGTAAGTATAACAACAATAGATGATGAACAGAAAAGAGACTCTAAACGATTGGAGATGGTCAGAATGAGTGAGAAACGATTTCAGAAAGGAATGAATCTTTCTTGTGTTGATACTGAAACTGGAAAAAACTATTGGTATGCTTGTAATTTGTGTGGTTTGTTGAATGAGCAACAAACCATTATTGAAGCATTAAAAAGAGAAAATGATAAGTTGTATCATTGGAAATCTAATGATACTTTAAAAGAGCCAGTTACTTATGAAGCAAAGGAGGAAGTGATGATAAAATTGGATAAGGGTGCTCCTTTATAGTATTATGGAGAGGATTGATGATGAGTGAGAAACTTAGAATCAATAAATTTATTATGATGGTTGAATAAAAAAATCATTAATTAAAAAAATATTAATATAGGGGGATTAATCATATGACTAAGTTTTGTCCAAACTGTGGAGAAGAAAATGAAGATGTTGCATTGTTTTGTGCAAAATGTGGGTATGATCTAAAAGATGTTGACCAAAGAATCAGAACAGACAAACGTGCCAAGACTTCCAGTAATGCACTGAACTTTAAAACTTTAGCTGCACTAGTAATGATCGTGGCTATAGTGGGAATAATTGCCTTTAGCTTCATAGGAAATTCCAATGAGGGCATTGGAAACATCACAGTCATTAAAGAATACACTTACGGCTATGCCTTTAGCAATGATGGAAAAATAAACTATTATAATTATTTCCTTGAAGGGGTCTTAAAGAATCTTCCAAGTGATTTTGAAGGTTATGAGTATAGGGCAAGCTTTTATGATGAGAATGATAAGTTTGTAGGTTCTGATGACACTTATGACATGGAATATCTTGTTTCACGTTCAAAGAAATCCCAATCAGACCTGTTGGCATCAATTCAAACAACTGAATATCATAATGTAAGTCATATTCAATTGGAGATTACAGATCCTAATGGTGATGTAATTTATAATGAGAGTGTTAAGTTTGATATGGAGAAATTTGACTTAAGCAGGTTGGAAAAATAAAAATTTTTATTTACGAATTTTTGTGAATTTGGTTTTGCAAGTAATTTTTGCAAAACTCTATTTTTCTTTATTTTTTGATTTAAACAATTTTAAACTATTTTTTTATTCTCTTTTATTTACGGATTCATGCTGCTTATGTTGTGGTGGTTTTTTTATATTTTTTTCCAGGTTTCTTTTGTTCGTATATTATCTAATGTTATTGTCCTGGAGAAAACATGATTTTATACAATCACATAATATTTCACATTTTTTGTTGAACGCGAAATTTGAAAATACATGGGGTTTCATTTTTTTAGGTTGAACAAACTAACAAAATATGGAGAGAAGAGTTGAACATTAGTATTATTTGGAACAGAGTTCTCTGAACGATACATTTATATATTGCCGTGTTTAAAACTATTATTAGACAATGAAGTTTGGTACCACTTTACATCCTATTTTTAAAATACAAACTCGGAACCCAAAACAATAAATTTGGTTTAATGAAAATTTAAATTAAATAGTAAAATATAGATATATTGAAAAGTATAAATTATATTATACTTATTTT
>NZ_JAZNIB010000201.1:0-6529 GCF_045577275.1 Methanobrevibacter sp. | reverse complement strand
ATCCCCTTTTTTATTTTCAATTAAAATAAGAATGGAAAATACGTAAAAATGCATAAAATTTAAAATTTTAAACTAAAAATTTTACTAAAAATCATTAATACAAAAGTAAAAAGAAAACTAATTTTAATTTAAATTAAAATTAGTCAGTAGCTATAATAACTAAATAGCTAAAAAAAATAGAATGAATGCAGTTAATATCTTAGCTGCGATAAGCTAAATAGTTATTAAAGATAATTATTAAATTATAAAAAATAATTATAATTAAAAAATCAATAACTATCTTGCTTTTACATGGTTTCTGTCTTCTGGAACTTTTTTAAATAAAATCCTATATCTACATTTAGGACATTTGTTTCCTCTGGATTCCTTATGTAATCTCATTTCTTGAGGATCTACTTCAGTTCCACATTGAGGGCAATAATACAATTAGTTTCCTCCAACTACTCTTTTAATGTTACGGGTAGCAGCTTTTGCCATAGGAGTTTCAGGTACATATGCTCCACCGGTAAAGACGGTACCACATTTTTTACATTCCCAAATTCCAGCACTTACTCTTTTGACGTAAGGTCTGTCACATTTAGGGCAAACATGTTTCTTTTTCATGTTTTCTTCGATTTTCTTAACTTGTCTTTTTGCTTTTCTTCCGTATCTAGCACCAAATCTGCCAGTAATACCAACTTTTTTTGTTCTTGCCATTTAAAATATCTCCAGTAAAATTGAATTAATTAAATATTAAGCTTCAACACCTACAAAGCTTAATTTATATTATTTAATCCCATCATCGATAAATAATAAATATAATAGATAATAAGACATACTCTTGTCTTCATTTAAAAGATCATAAAAAATCTGCTTTACTAATTATAAAACGATAATGATAATTAAAATAAAGAGAATGATTGTTAAAATTATAAAACCATTACAGCAATTAGGCTATAAATTTAACTAATAATATAATATAGTATTTATAAGTATATAAAGTTAATGGTTTTTTGGATATTTTAATTAAGAAAAATAGCTGTTTTTTATTATAGATTGGAATGAATCTTTAATTTTCTAATTAAAATAATAAATCAAACTATTTTTTACAATAAATATTTATATTAAAACAATTTTGAAAATAAATAAAAAAATTATGAATAAAATAAAAAATAATTAAAAACTAGTTAAGAGAATTACTCAAAACTAGTAAAAATTCTAATCAAACTTTTTAAAAAGTCTGACTAGTCTAAATAACTTAATAGATCGTCTTTGGTAGTGAATGCCATATGTACAGCATCAAGGATTTCATCTCTGGTTAAAGGTGCTTCTCCACCTTTTTGCATGGAACAAACATGGTTTCCTTCATCAGTAACACCAATGGTTATTCTTGCATCCAAGATTTCTTCCTCTTCTAAAGAAGGATCTAAAACTAAGCCATTGCCGATTTTTACAAATGTGGATAAAGCTAATTTATCTCTGATAGGTAAATCCATAGTTTCATCTTCAGATAAGACAACTTCATCATCAACATATTCAGCAACTGGTAATTTAGTGTTCATTAAAGCTGCCATTACAGCAAGGTTAGATGCATCAAAGAGATTTCCATCATAATCGATTACATGCAAGTCAATGAAAAGCATCCATACTTTTTTACCTTCTTCAATACAAAGCTTTTCTAAATCCACCAATTCACTTTCACGGATTCCACGATCTACAACACGTGCAAGTTCAATGGATTCTGGGCTAGGTGGACCTGGTTCGAATCCAGGAGCAGCCATTGGCAAGAGTTCACAGTTGGTCATCAATACACCTAAATTAGGGGTGTCTCCGAATGGTTCACCAATAGTTGGTTTTACACCTACAATAACTTGAGTGTCACCTAATTTAACTCTTGCAGAACCTTCTGCCTTATCAATTACATTAGGTTCAATGAAAATATCTCTTCTTTCATCAAAAGCTCTTCCATCAGCTCTTTTACCATCATTTATAAGTCTTGTAATACTTCTTCTAGTAATTTCTGGTACAATATCCATATTTTCACAACCTATTCTGAACTATACCTAGCTTTTAAAGCTTCATGTTGGAGTTCGCTAATCTTTTTACAACCTTCAATAGCTAAATCCAAAGCTTCTTCAAATTCTTCTTCAGTTAAGTTACCGTCTGCTTGGAGTAAAGTAATTTCGCCGGTTCTTGGCATGATAGCGATAGGAACGTCAGCTTGTCCTTCCTTATCCTCTTTTTCAGATAAGTCCACTACAATTTGGTCATTTACCTTACCTGCTGCACAGCCCACTACAATATCTTTCATTGGAATACCTGCATCAGCTAATGCTACAGCAGCTGCAGTAATTCCTGCACAACGGGTTCCACCTTCCGCTTCAATGATTTCAATTGATACATCGACCATGGATCTTGGGAAAGATTCCAACATTAAAGCAGGTCTGAGTGCATCAGCAGCTATTTTGGAAATTTCAGTTGATCTTCTATCTGGACCTGGTCTTTTACGGTCATCTACTGAAAATGGAGCCATGTTGTATCTTACTCTAATTACACCAGTATTAGGTTTTAATAAACGTCTAATATAAGATTCTCTTGGACCATAGACAGATGCTAAAATTTTATTTCCACCAACTTCCAAGTAAGCAGAACCATCTGCTCTTTTTAAGACTCCAGCTTCAATTTTAATTGGACGGAGCTCATCAAAAGCTCTTCCATCGGCTCTTAATTCTTTGTCATTTGACATACTAAAAAACACCTCTTCTTATGTCACGTTTAAATTATAAATAATAATGATAATATTTGAAACATATTAATTATTCAATTATATCAATTCAAATTCAACAGCTTAAATACCTCTTCTTTGTGAAATGTTCAAAGTAGGAGAGTTGGAATTATCTGCACGACTTAAGTCAAAAGAAGATTTATTGTTGTTCTTTTTTTGTTCATTTATGTATTCATAAGTGTCCATAAAATTTGGTTTTTTGGATTTTTCTCCCTTTTCTTCATCAGTTTCATCGCCAGATTCTTCTTCTGCATTCTCTTGTGAAGTTTCTTCTTCGGCATCGTCAGATTCTTCTGCATCATCTTCAGCAGATTCCTCTTCATCTGCAGCCTCTTCTTCAACTTCATCTTCAGAAATAGCTTCACTTATTACATCTTCCAATTCTTCATCAGAGACATCTTCATCGAATTCTTCGATTTCATCTTCAGATTCATCATCTAAGTCTTCAAATTCTTCTTCAAATTCTTCTTCGATATCTTCATAATCTTCAGATTCATCATTAAATTCTTCCACATCTTCCTCTTCGGAATCATCTAAATCTTCATCTTCTATAACATCGAAACCTTCTTCAGCTAATTCCTTTTCAACTTCTTCTCTGAAGTCTTGAAGTTCAGGTTTTTTCAAGCCATCTTCGAATGCATCTTCTTCAAAATCATCTTCGACTTGTTCTTCTTCCTTAGCCACTTCCTCTTCTGGAGGCAATTCGCCATCGATAAGTAAACAAAGTTTGTTTTTAATTCTATCAGTTAAGCCAGAGGTATGAGCTTCTTTTTCTATAAGCTTGATAATGTTTTTAACAATCTGTTCCATGTCTTCATTACCTTTTACCCAAACAAGACCATTTTGACCGACTACAATCTTACAGCCAGTCTTATCTTTGATCATGTTGATCATGGAACCTTTCTTACCAATCAAACGAGGCACTTTAGTAGGAGCAATGTCTACAATGACTCCTCCTTTAAATTTACCCATTCCACGGCCTTTTAAACCTAATTTAACCTTTTTAACTTCATCAACATCGACGATTCTTAAGAAAAGAACATCACCAATATCGAATACTCTACTCAATTCCTTTTTCTCTCTTCCGAATACTTCAGATGCAGGCAAGATACCAGAGTATGGTGAGTTTATGTCCACTCCCCACATTGAAAATCTGACATCATCGATTTTACCAATAACTACATCTCCTTTTTTAGGAAGATATTTACTTTTTAAAGGAATTACACTAATTTTCTTATTTCTTAAAGAAACTAAACCTAAGAGTTTGGAACATATTTTTCCATCATCCTCAAAGGTTCCTCTTCCTGAATAATAATCATCTTCTGCTAATAATTCTCCAGGAACAACTAAATCTTTTTCATTCACATATATCATATATATACTTCCCATAAGAGTATATCAAATTCAACTACACACCTAAATTAAAACACCTATAACGTTAATTCAATTAGTCTCTTATTCTCTAATTAAATTAAAATCCATTAAGCCATTCAATTGCCAATGAACCTGTTTATAGTTATTTAATTAATTTAGTTTCAGCTTCTCCTCCTGAGATAGAAGCCATTTTATGATTAAAATCATCTTGAAGACCACCAGGCATTTCCACAATTCCAATCCAAGATCCATCTTGTTGCCATTCTTCATTTATGATTTGTCCGAATGGGCGAATTGCAGAATAAGCATTTCCTGCTGCTGTACTTGGTAATCTAACTGCTATTTTAACTTTTTCAAATTTAATTGGAATTAAAACTTTAATTGCTTTTAAAGCGATTTCAACTTGTTCATCAACAGATTTGAATGCATCAACCTTAACTTTAGCTTCATTCATTGCATTTTCAATCCTCATTGCAGGATGTGGAAGACCATTTTGAGGATTTATACCTTCTCTGGCTATTTTAGCAATGACCTGTTTTCTTTTGTCTTCCTGCATTTGCCTTCTTTGCTCTGCAGTTAATTGAACAGTTCCCTTTAAAAGAATCTGTTCTGCAACTTCCAAAACATCTGTTGTTTCGAATACTTTATTCATAGCTTCTTCTGAAGCCTTATCCCCTTTTTTGGAATCTTTGAATATTTCTTCGACAGCTAAAATATCTTCAATTTCAATTTTTTTCTCATTATCAGGATTTCTAAAGTCTGCAGCTAAATCAGGATCAACTAAAATTTCAAATTTTTCGCCATGAGATTCTAATCTTGCAATAATAGCCTCATCTATATTTACCATGCTTACTCACCTAATCCAATATAATTTGATAAATCGTCTACATTTAAAAAAATAAAATGTAAGAATAATTTGCAATACATTAATAAAAATGTAAGAATAAAAGGAGAATTCATAAGAATTCTCAAAAGAAATAAAATTTAGATGAAAGTTAAACAATTAGATGTATTTAACAATCATTCTAATATGCTTATGTTTTTTCAAGAATTTCTCTGTGAGTACTAACTTTACGCCAAACTTTGCGGTTTGCCTTACAACATTACTCTTCAGAGCCTTCTTCAGTAGCATTCTCTTCATCATTTTTATCTGCTTCTTCTTCAGAAACTTCTTCAGATTCAGCTTCTTCCACTTTTTCTGCTTCTACAGTTTCTTCTGCAGCTTCAGTTTCTTCAGCTTCCTCTTCTGCAGCTTCCTCTTCCTCTTCTTCAGCCTTTCTCTCAAGAAGAGCTTTGACATATTCAGATACTTCCTCTTCAGAAAGTTTTCTGTAGCTTTGAGTATCTACTTCAATGACAGCTATTTCAACACTTTGTTCAGAGGTTCTGCCTTCAGTAGCTTCATAAAGTGCATCTAAACCTAAGTTGATTGCACCTTCTAAACTGATGTCGTCTTCATAGCTTTCTTCGAAGACATCCATAGCTGCTTGTACACCAGATCCGATAGCGGTTGCCTTATATTCAATTAAAGCTCCACTTGGGTCTGTTTCGAATAATTTTACGTCTTCACCATTCACTCCACCAATGATGAGTGCTGAACCGAAAGGTCTTACACCACCATTTTGGGTGTACATTTGTTTCATGTCACAGATTTTTTTAGCTAAACCTCCAACTAAAATTGGTTCATTGTAAGTTATTTTATTAATCTGAGATTCAATACGTGCTCTTTCAATTAAAGCTCTTGCATCAGCAACAAGACCGGAAGTAGCAGCACCAATATGATTGTCGATTTGGAATATTTTTTCAATTGATTTTGCTTCCACTAATCTGCTGACAGTTCTTTTATCTACAATAAGAACTACACCATCTTTGGATTTAAGACCTAAAGAAGTGGTTCCTCTTTTTACAGCTTCTCTTGCGTATTCTACTTGGAAAAGTCTTCCATCTGGACTGAATACAGTAATTGCTCTGTCATATCCAGCATTTTGTTGTTGTAAAGGTTGCATTTAATATCACCTATTTTAATAAACTTTTTTTAATTCTGATTAACTGCCTAATAAACTACATATTTTATTTAAAATCAATCCGATTTGCTTAAAATGATATGAGTTTTAATTTCATTCCTCAAATTTACAATGATTAAAAACCAATCAATCATACAAATGAATTAATGATCAATTTTATTTAAATTACTTGTTTTCCCTTATTTTGTAAATTACAGTGCTATAAAAAGAATAAAATAAATTGAACCATAATCTACTTTAAACCAATTGAACTAATTTTAAAAAATAAACCAAACATTCTGTTATTTGGTAATATGTATTTTATTGATATTTCTGTCAATAATATATTATTATAAAGTTATTTATAAATCTTTGTAAAAATTTTTTA
>NZ_JAZNIB010000200.1:0-1538 GCF_045577275.1 Methanobrevibacter sp. | reverse complement strand
AGTAAACTTTTATCACTATTTTTATCAAAAATGTTACAATTTAATAAAATTAAATTTAAGAAATAAAAAATTGAATAAATTAGATTAAATATTAAAAAATTGAATAAAATAGATTAAAATAAAAATAAATTAAATAAAATTAAATAAAATTAATTGAAATATAATCGATTAACTTATCCATAAGGACTGAATCCTTCTTGGAAATGTTCACAAACTTCTTCTAATTTTTCTGGAATATTTATCTTTTGTGTACAGTAATCAATACAGGTTTCACATTGTGTACAATCACTTGCAGGGACCTTTTCTTCTCCTAATTTATCATAGTATAACCTATAGATATTGGATTGGCTCTGTACCTTATGATGATTATATAACCTGAAATATTCTGGAATAGGAATCTCTAATGGGCAAGCTTTTAGGCAGTATCCGCATTCACTGCATGGTACAGCAAGATTTTCCCTTAATTTATCCGCTTCTTTTAATAAAAACTCAGTTTCTTCTTCGCTTAAAGGCTCAAAGTTTTCAAAAGTATTTATATTATCCAATAGGTCCTCCATCTTATTCATTCCACTTAAAACCATTTTTACATGTTCTAAGGATGCACAGAATCTCATAGCAAAACTTGCAATTGACTTATCAGGATTAAATTCCTTGAAATCATTATTGATCTCTTCACTTTGATTAACTATGACTCCACCTTTCAATGGTTCCATAACATAAACGTCAAGTCCATGCTTTACGCATAAGTCATAGCATTTATGAGCCTCAATTGCAGGATCTTCCCAATCAAGATAATTAAGTTCCAACTGTACAATATCAATCATATCAGCATATTTGTCAAGGAATTTTTCAAGCAATTCAGAGTTGTCATGGAAACTTATTCCAATTTCCTTTGCTATTCCCTTTTCTTTCATAGTCTTCACATATTCGAATGTATTGTGCTCTTCAGCTAATTTCAACCATGGAACGTTTATATTGTGAATGAAAAATACATCAAAATAATCAATACCAAGTCTTTCAAGCATGGTATTTACGAATTTGTCATTATCCTCTTCACTTGTCAATGCCCATGTAGGCATCTTATCACATATTTTGTAGGATTCACGAGGATATCTTTCCACAATTGCCTTTCTCATTGCCACTTCACTTTTCCCATTATGATATGCAAATGAGGTATCAAAGTAGTTAAATCCTTTTTCCATGTATAAATCTACCATTTCGTTAAATAATTCCTGATCAATTTTAGTAGGGTCATTATCATCAGTCTGAGGCAATCTCATACATCCAAATCCAAATTTTGATTTATAATCCATTTTTTATCTCCAAATATTTTATTAAATCACAAAAAAAATCAATTAGTTTTGTATATATAAAATTATTTTTAATCTATTGTATATATAAATGTTTTTATGCAAACAAAAGATTAAAATTTATACTAATAAAATCTTAAAATTTAAACAAATTAAAGATTAAAATTTTTCAAATAATATCCTTTTATTTCTTTAATAAATGGTAAAAAATTTTTATTATTTGAATTA
>NZ_JAZNIB010000199.1:0-1868 GCF_045577275.1 Methanobrevibacter sp. | reverse complement strand
ACCTTATTCCATTCTATATTATTCTTTTTAAACAATAATCCTGGAGCAGACTCATCCAAAGCGATTTCACAATCATATCCTCTTTTTTCGAGTGCATTGTAAACATTCAATGCTGTACCGGCATCTCCACCTATGCCTCTTCCAGTTACAATGATCAATATCTTCTTCTTACCCACAAGGATTCCTCTCTAAAAATGAAAAGTAAAAATAAATTGCTAAAAATAAAAATTAGCTTTTATGATTTTTTCTAGTTATATTTTATATCCATCATATTTTATATAGTTTAAGAAAAATTAATTTGATTAAGGAATAATTTGATAACTAAAGAATGGATGGAATATTCATGTCCTGAACTAAATTTAAAGAAAACTTAATAAAAAGGAACAATAAAAATTAATTCAAGGGATTATTATGAAAAATTGGAAAATAATTGGACTGATATTAATCATCCTGCTTGCTGCTGTTGCAGTAAGCGGTTGCATTGGAGATGATTCAGACTCTGGCTCATCATCACTCAATGTGGATGAAATCAATATTTCAGAAGACGGAACATACGACTCAAAAGAAGAAGTTGCAGCCTATTTAACCACATATCACAAGCTTCCTTCCAATTATATCACTAAAGGTGAGGCAAAAGCTCTTGGATGGCATGGCGGAAGCGTAGAAAAATATGCTCCTGGAAAATGCATTGGAGGGGACACCTTTACAAATCGTCAATCCATATTGCCTATAACCCATGAGTACAAGGAATGTGATATTGACACTTTAGGAGCATCAAGCAGAGGCCCTAAAAGGATAGTTTATTCAACTGATGACTTTGAAGTTTACTATACTGGAGACCATTATGCAAGCTTTGAGCATCTAACATAAATTCATAGCCTGCAAGCAAATTGATACTATGACAAATAAACTATTGGAAAAGAGAAGACTTAGAAAAAAACTAAAGAAGATGATAGATAACATGAATGAAATAGTCTTGTATGGGGAAGAAATGAAAGAGAATCCCCATGAATACATTAAGGAAAAACTGGATTTCCCAGAATATTATGGAGAAAATCTTGATGCATTATACGATTGTCTTTGTGAATTGCCTGATAAAATCATCATTATCAAGGACAGTTCAATTCTTGATGAAGACCTAATAGCTACTTTTAAGGATGCATCAGTAGAAAATCCTGATTTGAAATTAATTTTAGATTAATGCCCATTAATCTAAATTCTTTTTTTCTTTTTAATTCAATTTAGTTTTAATTAAATTCTGATTTTAGATTCAAAATCATGTATTTTGAAATCACGATTATTACTAATAATTAAATAATATAAAAAATAAAGTTATAATATTATTGTGTATATAATATTTATCAATAAATTATTTTTAAAACAAAAACTGGTGAAAATATGAGAGTTTTACTTATTCACTCTGATTATATAAAATATCAAGTAAAAAACAAAACTCCAGTAGCTGAAGAAATCGAAGAAGCTCAAAAAAATGGGGCTTTTGATGAAGCTTTAGTTGTTTTCTCATCCATTGAAAAAGAGGACGAAGAAAACCCAAGCGCTATTGTCAAGAATTTAGTTGCTGAAGTTATTAAAACCAATGCAGAAGTCAATGCAGAAAAAGTAGTCTTATACCCTTATGCACACTTATCTTCTTCTCTTGGTGCTCCTAAAGTGGCAGTTCAAATATTGAAAGATGCTGAAGCTGCTCTTAAGGAAGAAGGTTTAGATGTATTTAGAGTACCATTCGGTTGGTATAAGGCATTTGAAATTTCTTGTAAAGGACACCCATTATCTGAACTTTCAAGAACCATCACTGCAGATGTCGAAGAAGAGGAAGAAAAGGAAGAGAAAAAGCCATCCACCTGGTT
>NZ_JAZNIB010000198.1:0-4083 GCF_045577275.1 Methanobrevibacter sp. | reverse complement strand
AAATTATCAAGTATTTAACTATGTTAAGTCAAATATGATTGAAAAAAATGAACAAAATAAGAAAAATAGTAAGAATTATTAATAAATTAAATAAAAAAAGCATAAGATAGAGCAATATAAACAAGTTATATTGCTCAACATGATTTGATAACTAAAGTGATATGTATCCAATTCGGAAATTAGGAAAATATCACATATTATGTTATCATTTAAGTCATTAAAATAATTTATCCTTAAATTTCATATAAAATAGAAAAGAATAAAATAAGATTAGAATAATACTATTAAACATAAGCAAAAATAATTGTGGGGGTCAATATGAATACAAGAGATATAATTATCATTTGCATAACAATCATTGTGCTTCTTTCAATAGGCATGTTTGTGATGATGAATGGAGGCGCTCAGGAGAAAAGCATTCTCACCATGACAAACAGCCCTTCTCTCTATGAAGGAGACAGTTTGATACTTAAGCTCACTGATGAAAACAATACTGCAATTTCAAACCAAAAGGTTGAAATAAACTTGACACACAGCAGCAATGGAGTCACTGAAAACTTCACTCTAAAGACAAATTCAAATGGAGAGTGCAAGCTTGAGGACTTGATTGCAGACAACTTTACACTTTCTGCAAAATACTATGGAAACAAGGAGTACAAGGGAGCTACTCTCAGCGGAACCATATATGTGAAGAAAAAAGCAAGTGCAAGTGCAAGCACAAATACAAATACAAATTCCAATTACAAAACCGACAATAAGGTAGACGATGTCGTAAATGGCTGGGACCCATCTGAACATGAGGTTTCACGTGAGGACCTTGGAGATGGAACCGTCAGAATAACCTATGATGACGGATACTTTAGAATCGTGGATAAGGATGGAAACATCCTGACTTATGGGTACTGATCATTGATATGATTAGTACTTAAACTTTTTTTAAACAATTAAAAATTTTGATTAATCATCTTCTAAAAATTTCCTAATTTCCAAAACTGACCCTATTTCTTCAAAAGACTAAAAATCATTTTTAGAAACTGAAAATTATTTTTCCTTTAAAGAATTTATCCTTTCTACTGATAAGCCAGTAGCTTCCGAAATATCATCTACTGACATGTCCCTCTCTAACATCCATTTAGCTATAAAAATAGCCTTTTTTTCTTCTCCTTTTTCCAATCCTATGTCAATACCTTTGCTTATTCCTTCCTCTATAAATTCTTCTCTAACTTCTTTTTTGTAATTTTCCTTCTCTCTTGCCAATATAGATGACAAATGACCTGAACCCATCATGATAATCCCCTTAAAATGTTCTAATTCATCTTCATTTTTTATAAACTTATCTCCTAAAATCAATAGAATCGATCTCACCTGATCTTTAATGAAGTCAAATTCAAATCTTGCCTTGTTGGATAAATCTGCAACTTCAAACAACAGATCCTTCTCGCTGAATTGTGATTTCATAAAGACAATTGAAATCAATGATACTATATCTTTTCCATTAAAGGTTTCTTTATTCTTTATTTTTGATTTTATCCTATTTAAACTTTCCAATCCGTCTTTATCCTTTAACGATATGACATATATAGTAAACACGTCATTATGATGCCATTTTTCTATTTTTCGGCATTTATCTTCGACTGTACTTATAATAAAGGTTTTTACTGGAAGTTTGAACTTTACAAATAAGGAGGATGCATAATCAAAGATTCTAAT
The DNA here is from genome assembly GCF_045577275.1 of Methanobrevibacter sp. Lineage (GTDB taxonomy): Archaea > Methanobacteriota > Methanobacteria > Methanobacteriales > Methanobacteriaceae > Methanobrevibacter. Next base: position 2,373 of record NZ_JAZNIB010000198.1, on the reverse strand, counting down.
CTCATCCTCTTTAGTCAAGAGACTTGATTGAAACTCAACATTGATTATTTCATAATTGCTTGACAGGCCACAATAATCCAATCTCCGATTTATGCAATTAGTAGTCATTAGCTCTGTTGGAAGGGGAATCACAATGTCATCTGCAATCCCAATTCCCTTTAGAAAATCATGCATAGTGAAATCGATTAGGATCTTGAATGCCTTGTCTTCGTGTTTGCTTATTAACATATCTTTACCTCTTTTATCGGTGAAATACAATTTATTAAAAGAAGTATATAAGTTTTTTCTAAAAAACAAGAGAAATTTAAGAGTTAAATTAAAAAATAACAAGTTTAAAGCAATTTTAATAAAAAATAGTAAATTTCCATAGGATTATAATCTTATAATTAGATTAGATTAAAAATAATAAAAAATAGCAAATTACGGTCAATGAATGACCGATTTAATAAAAGATAACCAACCCCTACAATATCAGCAAGCTGACATTTTCTATAACTTAGAAAATCATCCTCAAGTTCCGTTGCCATTCGACCCCCAATATAATAATTTGGCCATCAATGATCTTTAAAAAGAAACCATTAATCAAACCCCTTTAAGACAATTAAGGCTCCAGATTCAAGACATCAATGATTACTATATGTTTCTAGAGAGAATAGTCAACTTCATTCAAGGACAACTGTAACCAACCCTTCTATTAAATATAATAGTAAACTATTATTCTTAATAATAATTTTGTAAAAATAGGTATATTAATTTTTTGTTATAGATAAAAAATTCTTATTTTGAAAATAAGCAGTAATTTAAAAAAAAAAAGCAGTTTTAGTTAAAAGAAAAGATTATACGAATATAATCTTGCATTTAACCGTATATTAAAAAAAGTTTAATATACAAGAAAAACAATTCTGCTTTTGTTTTTCTTGCATATCAAAATGAGGACAACTATGAAATTAAATTCTGAGTACGATTTATTCAATCATACCTACTATTAAGTATATACAAGACCATATATAAAGATTTTCGAATGCAAGTGCTTGCTTACATCTTATTTTTGAAAAAAAGGAATGAAAAGAAGTTAAATAAATAAAAAAATAATAAACAGACAAATAAACTGATAAAAATTTGGAGAAAAGAAGTTTTCAATATGCACGACAAACAGTTCACTATTGTTTGTCCTGCATATCAATTCAGTTGAGATAATATGTCTAGTAATAATTAGAATATTTAGAATAATTAATAATTAATGATTAATGATTAATGATTAATTAGTAACCATAGGTTATTACGTTGCCGTCTTGATCTATGAGTCTGCTGTATCCATCATCATAGTTGATTCTTTCCATACCATCACCAAGATCTTCACGAGAAACTTCATGGTCTTTTGGATTCCAACCGTTAATGGTTTTATCATAAGGCTTTGGGGTTGATTCATTTTTAGCGCTGACGGATTCGTCAGATTTGACTACGTTTTCGCTCTTAGCTTGAGATTTAACTTTAGTCTTGGTCTGAGCATGATGTTTCTTAACAGTTTGCTTTTTGGAACTTTTCTTGACAGCTGATTTTTTTAAGTCATCATTTTTAACTACAGCTTTGCTTGTAGAAACATTTTTAAAAGTAGAATTGTCGATTTTCTTTACAGGAACAGCATCCTTGTGAATGTGCTGAGCATCATTGTGTGTAAAGTTAACAGCTGTAGCAAAACTTAATCCACATATAAGAATTAGTAAGGTCATTGCGACCAATGCGATTTTATTTATTTCATCCATTTTATTACCTCTTTATGATTAATTAATTCATTCCTATTTAATTCTATAGTGGGGAGCATATATAAAGATTTGCGAATGCAAGTGCTTACTTACATCTTTAAATTGGATAATAAGAAAAAATAAGAGGTTTTATGAAAAAATAATAATTTAAAATAGTTTTTTGAATAAAATAATAAAAAATAGAGAGTTATATTTGATTTAGGGAAAAATAAAAAATAAAAATTTGACAATATTTCAATTAATTCACTATTAATTTATAAAATTTGAGCTTATCTTATGCAAATAGTTCATGACTCCTTTCTTATCTCATTTTCCAACTTGCTTATTCTTTCATCTAAGCTTTTTAAACTTAATTTGTTAAGATTTTCCAAATCATCGTTTTCGAATTTCTCTATCTCATAATTATAAATTTTAGCTTCTTCATCGCTGAATTCTTCATTTGTTTTATAATAATCAATTAAAAATCTTATGACATCATTGAATGTATCATTTTTTGATGCCAATTCAGATAAGGATTCATGGGTATCCTGAGATATTTTAATAGTTTTTGTCATCATGATATCACAAATAATAGTATACTGAGTATACTATTAATATTTTTCTATGTCTT
>NZ_JAZNIB010000197.1:0-1720 GCF_045577275.1 Methanobrevibacter sp. | reverse complement strand
TTTTTCTTGTAATAATTTATTTTTTTCTCAGTTTTTTTATTTTTTTCTTGTAATAATTTATTTTTTTTCAGTATTTTTTATTTTTTTTTCTTGTAATAATTTATTTTTTCTCACTATTTTTTTAATTTTTAATCAATCAATATGGCATTATATATAAATATTTAAATATTAGTTAACTAATATAATAGTGATGAATATTTTTATAAAATAAATAATAATTTTATTGATTATTTCACAAGATATTCATACAATCATTTTTAACCTATTTGGGGGTGAAAATTTGATTTGTCCTAAATGTCATACAGTAAATGATGATGAAGAAAAGTATTGTAGAAATTGTGGATTTCAATTGAATTCAGCAAGAATTTGTCCTGAATGTGGGAAGACAAATGATTCCAATTCCAAATATTGTAAGGAATGTGGAACTGTTTTAACTCCTGTGAATACTTTTAGAAAACAAGTTATTGAGGAAAACACAAAGAAATCTTTCTTTAGTATGTATAAAGTGCCTATAATTTGTGCTTTAGTGATCCTATTGGCTGTCGGTGCTGTGACTGGAATGGCTTATTATAATAATAGCAATTCTGGCGGTGATGATGGCTCTAATGCAATAATTCCACTAGACAATAACTACACTGGATTTTTTGAAGAAGATGCAACTGATGCACAAATGCAGGAAAACGATACTAATAAGACAAATGATACAAATACAAGCAAAACTCTAACTGAAAAGGTAGAAAATAAGACAACTAAAGCTAATCAAACTGATAAAGTCAATAAGACTAATAAAACCAAAACTATCACTGATAAGGTTAACAAGACTAAACCGTCTAATAACAGTTCCAAATCAATGAATAGTTCAAGTTCAAAGAATAATTCATCTAAGTCAATCACTGAAAAGGTGGATAATAAAGGAAAATCTGATAAGAAGAGTCAGGACAGTAAAAATAAAATGAACAGTCCTGATAAAAACGATTCAGGAAGCTCTTCCATTATTCCAGGCATTTCAGATGATGAGACTAATGATAGTCAATCAGATAGCATTATAGATGAATTAATTAATGATACTGATAGCGTAAATGATTCAGATGCAGAAAATGACACTTCAGAAGAGGATATATTAAACAGTTCTGAATTGACAGAAATGGAAATGGAAGACGTCCCTAACCTTGCTAAGGAAGTTTCCGAAAGGAATTATGCATTTTCAACAATTGATTATAATGGAAATGAATTCACAGAAGCTCAATGTATTGATATTTTCGCACAATATCTTTTAAACATTGATAAAGGAGTATCATCTCCTATTGAAATCAAGGATGTTAAGGATGCTTCAAACCCGTCAGGTGAAGATTTAAGCCAATCCATTGAAAAGTCAGATTATTTAAGCATAGCAAATAGGGTCCACAGTTGGATAGACAGCAAGGAGAGAGTTCCTAATTATGTTGGAATTTCAACAGTTGGAGCAGATGATCTTTCAGATGAAAAGATGCTTGAATTATTCACTTTAGCTGTATTGGAATATTCCATCACTGGAGATTTGCCTGAATCAGTTGAAATATAATTAATTTAGAGAATAATCTTATTCTCTTTTACTATTTTTTTTAAAATTTTTCTTTATTTTTTCTTTGAATTTTCTGGTTTTTCTCTTATTTTTCAAAATTTTTCTTTATTTTTTCTATGAATTTCCTAGTTTTTCTCACTATTTTTAATAAAGATATAA
>NZ_JAZNIB010000196.1:0-5012 GCF_045577275.1 Methanobrevibacter sp. | reverse complement strand
TGTGCATTACATTATATACAAATGCGGTTTCAAAAACACTGTTGGAAGAACAGTCATTCATAAATTGCTCTATTTTTCAGACTTCAACTATTATGAATTGCATAAGGAATCCATAACAAATGAGGAATATAAGGAGTTGGATCGTGGTCCTGTCCCTATTCACTTTGAAATGGCCATAAAGGAATTGGTGGATGAAAAGAAGGTAGGATTAGGAAAAAGAAAATTGCCGTGCGGCAAGATAATGAACAGATATTTTTCCCTAAAGACACCTGAAATCAATCTTAAGAACGAAGAGCGTGCTCTCATCAATAAGGTCATTAAGGAATTAAGTCATATGAACGGAAAGCAGATAGGAGAATATTCCCTTAGGGACGTACCGCCAAGGAAAACACAATACGCTGACATCATTGATTATGATTTGGTGTTTATGAGAAAACCGAAAGAAGAAGATAAGGTATTTGTGAAAATCGTTTAATATCTTATTGAATGTAAATTATTTTATTGTAGTTAAAAATTCTTTTGGTTCATTGAATGTAAATTATTTTCATATGAGTAAAAATTCTTTAAAACAGATATTTTTTTAAATATATTAATATAAACTATTTTTTCTTTATTGATACGAAAATATTTATATATTGTATAACATAAATTATAACACCGAAATATAATAAAAAACTTTTATATTAGGTGTATTATGGAAATCTTGAGTGCATTATGGCAAGTTGGGGTTTTTGCCGCTGTTATCTTATTTGGGACTAAGCTTGGAATAGCTAGCGGACTTGCTAATTTATCAAAAAGGAATCTTGCTTTATTATGTTTAGGCTATGGAGGAGGAATCATGCTTTTATCAGCTATTGCTTCCTTATACACCAGCCAAATAACTGATTTTATAAATTCATACAACTCTCTCTTATTCTTGATTATGGCCGTCATCATGATTTTTTCCGGTATTTATACTATAAAAGAGTGGAAAAGGCATGAAGAAAATAAGATGAGAACCACAAGAATGATTTTAATAGCTCCTTGTCCATGCTATTTTGGATCTATTTTAGCAAGCATTATCATGGCTGCTCCTACAGTTGGATTAGGGGCTTTTTCATTAAGCAAATACGTTGCAGCTGCAATGGTTTTGGTAATACTGGCAGGATATTTCGCATCAAATGTCATAGTAAAATTCCTTAAGAAGCCTTATCCTATTGTCATTGGAAACTTCATGCTATTTTTGGGGATTTATTTCTTATTGTCTTCAATATTGATTCCAAATATAATACAGGTATTCAGTCAGTCAATGAAATCAATGACCATACCTTCATTAAGTTCACTTGCATTGACATTTGCCATAGCATGTGCAATTGCAATAATCGGAGTCATAGTTTCAAGAAAGAAGGATTTCCTAATAGATTTCAGTTAAATAATAATTTTTTTTCAAATTAAAATATTAACTAATTAACTTTATTTTTAATTATTTGGTGATTAGATGGTGACAACTATTCCTGGAAGTGATTTATTAACTTCTGCATTAAATGTTATAGCTCAGAGTTTACAGATACCTGTAATCATATTTTTATTGGCATTTGCAATATTCGCTGTATATATTATAGGAAGCCTAATATCAGAATACAGTTCTCACAAGAAAGTGCCCGTTAAATTAGTCAGAGATTTAATTTATAAGATAGCTAACTGTGAGGACGTAAACGATATTCAAAATATCATTAAAAGCGCACCTATTCAGCATTCACAAAAGCTTGTCTTGATTGAAATTGCAAGATCAAAGGACTTGCGTCAAGACACAAGAAAAGCTCTTGCAAGAAAATTGTTTGAAGAGGAACAGGACAAGATTGAAAAGAATCTTCAAAAGACAGACATTGTAACTAAGATAGGCCCTACCCTTGGACTGATGGGTACACTTATTCCAATGGGTCCAGGTCTTGCAGCTCTTGGTAGCGGTGATGTAAATGTACTTGCAAGTGCAATCATAGTTGCTTTCGACACCACTGTTGTAGGTATTGGTGCAGGGGCAGTGGCTTATGTAGCAGGAAAGATACGCAGACGATGGTATGAGCAATATCTTTCAAATTTGGATGCTTTGGCTGATACTGTTTTGGATAGATTGAAGAAAGAGGATGAAATGAGAGGCAAATAATTCAGGGCCTATTAAAAAAATTGGTATTTCATTTTTTTCGGTGATTTAAATGGTACGTCGTCAAGGTGGAAAGAGACTGTCTGAAGATAGTGAAGATCCTATGGCTGGAACAGCAAATCTGGTGGATGCAATGCTTGTGATAGCTGTTGGACTGTTGGTGTTTTTGGTAATTTCATGGAACATGCAAGGGGTTATCTTTGACAGTGACATGACAAGTGAGGAAAAGCAGAATGTCATGCAGCACATAAGTGAAGTCAGTGAAGTGGATCAAGGACAGCAATTGAATGAAACTCCTGATGTAAGCAATAAGTCCGGTCAAGGATATACTGAAATGGGTAAGGTATATCAAGATTCATCAGGTAAGCTGATTATGGTTGAGGGCAAATAGCTTTCAATCTTTTATTTTTTTGCTTATTTTTTTTTGAATAGATTGGGGTTATTATTTATCTTTTTTTGCTTATTTTTTTTAATTGATAATGTATATTCTATCGATTCTTTTTTTTTGATTGAATAAATAAAATAGCTATTTTTAAAAAGAGAGATTTGAACAATAGTTTTAAAGTTTTATTAAAAAAAAAGAATATGTTCTAGAATTTGAATTAACAAAGTCTAGAAACAAATTGTAATTTACTTATTTTATGGTTAATTTAGCCTCTTTGCTGATGGCAGCGTAAGTCTTGTCTCCTGCAAATTTAGCTGTGAATTTGTAGGTTCCTTTTTTGTTTAAGCTTACTTTGACAGTTGCTACACCTTTAGCGTTAGTGGTTGCACTGTATGTTTTGCCGTTTACAGTGAAGGTCACCTTTTTACCAGCAACAGGATTTCCAGCTGCGGTTTTGAAGCTTGCAGTTAAGGTTTTGGTAGCACTTGCTTTGTAGCTTTTTGCAGGAACGGTCAAACTTCCTTTCTGTTTGTTTACGACAATCTTAGCTACAATGAATGATCCGTTGTATTGGTCATCTCCAAGGAATGCAACTGCAAAGGTGTAAGTGCCTGCAGCCTTAAGGTTGATTTGGAGTTTAGCTTTACCTTTATCATCAGTGACTCTGTCGTAAACTACACCATTGAATCCAATTTGAACAGGCTTGTTTGCTATGGCTTTACCTGTGGAATCTTTTAAGGTGATTGTGAAGAAATTACCTATTCTACCGTCAATTTTTGTGTCAACAGCAGTTGTTGTCATGTTATTGTAATCGATTGAAGTGATTTCTCTTGTAGCAGGAACATCTTCACCGATTTGCAAGACAGCACTCCAAGTGGATTCTTTCAATCCATTGTATCCAGGATATTTTACAGTCATATAATGTTTTCCTTCACCAAGTTTGGTGATGTCCACATACACTGCACCTGTAATGTCAGATTCTCCACCGCATTCTACACCATCGATGCTTACATTAATGTATTCTCCTGCATCGATGTGGTTGTTGTCATCATTTCTCCAAATTTTAACTGTAACATTATCGTTTAATTTGAGAAGCTCTTCTGTTATGATATTTGTTGTGTCTGCTTTCAAGTCTACAGGATCAAGGGTCTCTTCATCTCCGACAGCAAAGTAAACTTGCACATAGGTAGTGTTGGTTGCTTCGGTTTGGCTGAAGGTACCGCTTGTCATGGATATGTAATCTGAATTAGCTTTGACTATGTTGTAAGTGAAGGTAGGTGGCATAGGTACGAAGACTAAACCACTGTAGTCATTTTCTTCTCCAATTGTAATGTTTGTGTATCCGCTTGCAAGCAAGTATCCGATTTTTGTGTTGTTGAGGAACTTGTTTCCATCACAGAAAATGTTGTTGGAACCATAGCAGGTAATTCCGATATCACAGAAATTAAGGGTGTTGTTTATTGCCTTGTGTCCTCCACTGTGCATGAGATATATACCTTCTCTTGCACCATAGATGGTATTGTTTTCCACTATACACTTAGGCCCAGATCCGTGTCTTACATCAATACCATGGTTTGCAGGGTTGATGATTGTGTTGTTGTAGATATGGCTGCGTGCAGAACCGAAGGAAATGATTCCCATATCGCTTACACCAGTGACTGTATTGTATCTTACAATGGTGTCATAGTTAGGATTAGTGAATTTGCTTCCTACATAAAGACCGAAACGTCCACCGCTGATGTTGTTGTTTTCAACTATACCGTTAGATGTGTTGAAGATGATAACGCAGGATGGAGTTTTCATGTTGGCTTGAGTGACCCCTTGGCAGATGAAATTGAATCCGCTGAGGGTGAAACCGTTCACGTTAGCCACTTCAAAGACACCATCATAGTAGTTGGACATTGGAGGATGGCCGGTTAAAGTTGCACCGTTACCATTGATTATGATATTGTTCAAGGTAATTTTTTCAGTGATGATCTTCTTGATAGGATTTCCTTCATCATCCAATTTAGGATTTCCTTCTTCATCAACATCGTCAACTTCAACTGTTTTTTGTTTATCGATTTTTAATTGGACATCATTGTATTCGCCAGGAGCGAAATTAATGATGGTATTGTCTTCTAGATTATCAAATTTTTCTTGAATTTCTGCATTAGTCATTGTATTGTCGATATCGAGGGTTGTTGAACTAAGCTCTGGATTTCCCCCATCTTCTGCTATGACATCTTCACTTGCATCAGATGAAGATAGGTCATCTATAACATCATCTGCTGCAGATACAGCACCAAGTGAAACTATTGTCATAAGGACTAATGCTACGATAAGTAACATTTTATTTTTCATAGTTTTTCCTCATTAAATAAATTAAAAATATTTTTATTGATTATATTAAATATAAACAAATAATTAAACTTTTTTTTAAAAAAGAAAAATAATATTATTTATTTACATAAAAATAAAAGAATTTAATAAATATTTAGATACACG
>NZ_JAZNIB010000195.1:0-8656 GCF_045577275.1 Methanobrevibacter sp. | reverse complement strand
GTAAATGGTGTATTAAATCAGATGATTGAATCTAACATTGAAATCTCTGAGCAAACTAGAATCAATCTTCCACCAAGAATCCGTATGTCAGTATTGTATGCAGTCAGTCAAAGCAATAATGGAAGAGTTGCAAACAATTGTAATTTGTCTGAAGATTGGGTAGGTTATGCCACAAGATATGGTGATGGTGCAGGTGACTTTTCACCACTTTCAAACCTAACTGTAACTGAAGTTAAGGAAATAGGACGAAGCCTTAATTTACCTGATGAGATTGTGAACAAAGTGCCGATTGATGGACTCTCTGATCAATCTGATGAAGAGAAGCTCGGATTTACTTATGATGTATTGGATAAGTATATACGAACTGGTGAAATTAGTGATAAAAAGACAAAAGAAAGGATCGATTACCTTCATGAATTGAATAAGTTCAAGTTGGAATTAATGCCAAGTTTCCAGTATAAATGATTTTTTTTTGAATTTCAGTTTTGAATATAAGTGATTTTATGGCTGACAAGTTTAGCAAAGAGACACGTAGTTATGTCATGTCAAGGATTAGGGGAAAGGACACCAAACCTGAGATTCTTGTTAGAAGCTATTTATTCTCAAGAGGACTTCGATTTAGAAAGAATGACAAGAGGTATCCTGGAAGTCCTGATGTTGTGCTTCCAAAGTATAATACTGTTGTCTTTGTTCATGGATGCTTTTGGCATCTTCATGAAGGGTGCAAGTATGCTAAAATGCCGAAATCCAATGTTGAATACTGGGAAAATAAGTTATACAGAAATAGAGAACGTGATGAACATAATCAAAAAGAGCTTGAAGAGATGGGATGGAATGTCATCACTGTCTGGGAATGTGAGTTGAAAAAGGACAAACGTGAAAAGACATTGGAGTATCTTTTCACTCAAATAACTTCTGAAGATAATGAATAATTGATTTGCACTAATTTTTATATAAAAAGGGTATTACTAACTCTTTATTTTTTAGCTAATTTTTATTATTTATCATGATTTATAATAATTTATAATGATTTATAATTATTCATAACGATTTAACACGATTTTTTTCTAAAATAAAAGATTGTTCGTAGTTTAATCGAGAAAATACGAACGATTAGAGAATTAAATAGTATGTATTTATATATGAGTTTTTTTATAATACTAATTAACATATGATTTTTTTTAGTAGTAAAAATTCATATGAAATTTTATGTTCTATTTAATTATAGAACTTTAAAAATGGAGTCGCTAAATGTTTATGACTGTATTTTTTAGTTTCTTAGTATTTTTAGGAATGTTATTTGTCCTAAACGAAGGAGATATTCTCCTCGATTATATATGAGCTATATATAATAATACTTTTCTTGTACATTTGTACAATGATTCAATTAAATAATAGATGTAACTATTATTTTCTTTTGTTTTTTTCAATTAAGTTTTTTAAAAACTTAATTCTTTAATTCTTTTATAATTTTATCTATTTTTAAAACTTTTATCTCAAAATTACTATTTTTCTAATCATAATTAACAATTTAATGCTATGAATTTAATTGAACTCCCTACAATGTTTCTTTCAAATTGATTCCCATACAATTTTTCTTCCAGAACCATGATGATTTATTTGTTTTTTTATAGTTTAATAGTTTGCAGAGGCAAAAATGCCACAAGGATTACTGATATTTAACTAAATATTATATACTTTAATAAATATATCTAAATATAATATAGATTTTTAAACGATTGAAATCTATTTTAATGATGCTAACATTATTATAATTCAAAAAGATTAAGAGGAATTAAATGACTTATAAAGAAATTTCCAAAGAGTTTTTAGATAAGGCTAATGTTACCATTGGTGATACAATTAAGGTAACAAAGGATGATATTTCCTATGAGGGAATATTGCTTGACAGATCTGAAGACGCAAAAGACGCTTATATTGTAATTAAACTGGACAGCGGATATAATGTTGGAGTAAACATTGAATCTGCTGCAATCGAACTTATTGAAAAAGGTGACAAACCAAAAATAGGATTTGAAGGAGATAAAATAGAAAAAGACCCTAACAAACAAAACATCTCAATCATATCCACTGGTGGTACAGTATCATCCATTATCGATTACAAGACTGGAGCTGTACACCCTAAATTCACTGCAGAAGATTTATTGAGAGCAAACCCTGAGCTTTTGGACCTTGCAAATTATGATGTGAAGGCTTTATACAACATTTTGTCTGAAAACATGCAACCTGAATACTGGGTTAAGGCAGCGCAGTCCATTGCAGATGACATAAATAATGGTGCTGATGGAATTGTAATCGCTCATGGTACAGACACTATGCATTACACTTCAGCTGCATTGAGCTTTATGATTAAAACACCTGTTCCTATTGTAATTACAGGTGCACAAAGAAGTTCAGACAGACCTTCTACAGATGCATTCCTGAACATATACAACTCCTGTGGAGCTGCATTGTCAGACATTGCAGAAGTTACAGTCCTAATGCACAACACATTGGATGATGGTGACTGTGCACTTCATAAGGGTACAAAGGTACGTAAGATGCACACAAGCAGAAGAGACACATTCAGAAGCATCGATAGTGAGCCAATTGCTCTTTTAAGAGATGGAAAAGTGAAATCAGTCAATCTCCCATATACAAAACGTGGAGAAAATGAATTGGAATTGAACACTGCCATTGAAAGCAAAGTGGCTTTAATCAAATCTTTCCCAGGAATCAGTTCTGATATCATTGATTATCACATTGACAAAGGATACAAAGGATTGCTTATAGAAGGAACTGGACTTGGACATGTTCCTGATTATATGGTTGACACATTACAAAGGGCTAACGATGAAGGAATCCCTGTTGTAATGACTTCCCAATGCTTATACGGAACAATCAATATGAATGTTTACAGTACGGGTAGACTACTCCTTGATGCAGGTGTTATTTCCGGCATGGACATGACTCCTGAAACCGCTTATGTGAAATTGGCATGGGCTTTAGGACAGACTGAAGATGTAAATGAAGTTAAAGACATTATTCAAACCAATGTTGCTGGAGAATTGAATGAAAGTTCTTCACTTAAATATTTCTTGAATTAGGAGGATAAAGAATGGCTAAAAACAAATCTAAAAAAGGAAACAAAGGAAACAAAAACAATAAGTCTGAAACTCCTAAGATTGAAAGAAATTGGGAAGAGCTTGGACTTATGATGGGTCTTGAGATTCACCAACAATTGAATACAAGGCATAAGCTTTTCTGTCCATGTTCAACTGAACTCATTGATGATGAATTTGATGATGGGATCATAAGAAACCTAAGGCCAACACAAAGTGAATTAGGTCAAATCGACAGAGCTGCATTGCAAGAATCTTTAAGAGACATGACCTTTAAGTATGAATCATTCAACAATCACACATGTCTTGTTGAAACTGATGACGAGCCTCCTCATGCATTGAATAGGGAAGCATTGGACATCTGTATCACTATCGCTTCACTTTTAAATATGAAGGTGGTTGACGAATTCCATACTATGAGAAAACAGGTAATTGACGGCAGTAACACCGGGGGTTTCCAAAGAACCGGTCTTGCAGCTACTGACGGTTACTTGGACACTCCATATGGTAGGGTGGCAATTGAATCCTTAGGGCTTGAAGAGGATGCGGCAAGAAGAATAGATTCAGATGATGAATTCACTGAATTTAGGCTTGACAGATTAGGAATTCCTCTTGCAGAAATCACTACAGATCCTTCCATGCACCATCCAGAGCAAATAAAAGAAGTTGCATATATGATTGGTCAAGTCTTAAGAAGCACTAATGTAAAAAGAGGTCTTGGAACAATCCGTCAGGATGTTAACATCTCAATTACAAGAGGTGCAAGAGTGGAGATCAAAGGTGTGCAAGACCTTGACTTGATGCCTGAAATTGTAGAAAGAGAGGTTCAAAGACAATTGGCTCTTGCAGACATTAAGGATGAACTCATAAAAAGAAATGCAAGCGTTGAAGATACCATTTACGACCTTGATGAAGTATTTAAAGATACTTCCTCTAAGATTTTATCATCTGCAGCATGCATAAAAGGTATTATCTTAAGAGGCTTTGACGGTCTCATCGGAAAAGAGATTCAGCCAGGAAGAAGATTTGGTACCGAGTTATCAAGTTATGCTAAGAAAATGGGTGTTTCCGGTCTTTTCCATACTGATGAATTGCCAGCATATGGTATTAAAGAAGATGAAGTCAATGCTATGAAAGAGTTCCTTAAGATTGGTCCTCAAGATGCAATCATCATTGTAGCTCACGATGAGGATGTTGCAGTGAATGCATTGAATGAAGTCATAAGAAGAGCGAACATGGCATTTGATGGTGTTGTTGAAGAGACAAGAAAAGCATTGGATGATGGAAACACTGAATACATGAGACCTCTTCCAACTGCAAACAGAATGTATCTTGAAACAGACATTCCATTGTTCCAAATCACTGATGATATGGTTGAACCTATTAAAAACAACCTTCCTGAGCTTCCTGATGAGAAGAAGGAAAGAATAAAAGCAGAATACAAACTCAGTGAAGATTTGGCAAATCAAATTGTCAGAAGATTGCTTGGAGACACTTTTGAATCATTATTATCTAAAGTGAAAGTAGATCCAACTACCGTTGCTTCTGTACTTGTTTCCGATTTAAGGGATTTAAGAAGGGAAGGAGTTGATGTTTCAATCTTTGATGAGGATAAGTTAGTTGAAATATTCTCACTTCTTGAAGAAGGAAAAATCTCTAAGGATGCATTGAAAGACTTGATGATTGAAGTTAGCAAAAAGCCAGATGAAGATGTTGGTGTAATTGCTGAAGAAGCTAATTTGACTCTTTTAAGTGAAGATGCTGTTAGGGACATTATCCATGAGATAGCTACTCAAAACGAATCCATGATCAAGGAACGTCAAATGGGCGCTATGGGTCCTTTAATGGGAATGAGCATGAAAAAGCTTAAAGGAAAAGCTGATGGTAGTTTAGTGAATAAAATAGTAAGGGAAGAGATTCAAAATTTAATTAATTAATTTTCTTTTTGTTTTCTTTTCTTATTTTTTTTTTAACTATTTTTATTATTTTTTATATTCTTTTTTTAACTATTTTTATTACTTTTTCATATATAAAATTCAATATTCTTTTAAAATTCTATTAAATTCATTCAAGTCTATTTTTTCACTTTCTCTTTCTTTCAAATCAATGTTTAAGTTATCATCATTGAAAATGATTTTTTTGCCTTTATACTTTTCCAAATTACTTAAAAAAGTATTAACTTTATATATAAGATTTATAATTTCTTCCTGATTGTTCGGATGAGCTAATTCTAAAATTGGGATATTCCTGTTTTTCATTATGTTTATCACAAGGCTGTGTTCATTAATGCATCCTGTTCCACCAAAAAGAATCAACTCATTCAATACATCGTACATTGGTTTATAACCCTTTTTCCTATGGCCTAAAATGATGGCAGCTTCAGCATTCTGGATGATGTTATCCATTAATGACAATCTTCCTCTGACTCCTGATGGAACTTCATTTGTTGTATATTTATTTCCAATTAATATTCTATCTCCATATAATGTAAATGGGGCTCTGCTTCTGTCTAGTTTATCGTCGGGGTCTTCATTCTCATTATTGTTGTATTTTGAAAAATTTGTGGGGGATATGTATTTGTGCCCGTTCTTTTCAATTAGGGGAATAATGATCATTGCTGCATCAGGTATGACTGCCACTTTCATTTTTTTTAGCTCTTTCAATTTTTTAAATTATATATGTTTCAATTTAATATTTATTATAATATTTATCATAATATTTTTATATTCATATTATTATTTTCATATTAAAATATATAAATAAGTAAGAATAATTGTTAATTAGGAAAACAATTTTATGATTTACTTTTAATTTATGAATTGATGAATTTTATTAATTATTAAACGATTTAAGTATTGCTTAGACTTATCTTATTGGTGTTATTATGCAAGAGTACGATATTATAATTATTGGAGCAGGCCCTGCTGGATTGACTGCAGGGATGTATGCTGGTAGACAAAACTCAAAAACATTGGTGATTGACAAAGGGATGGCTGGTGGATTAGGCCTTGAAGTGCCTATGATGCAGAACTATCCTGGTTTTGACATGATTTCTGGTATGGAACTCATTCAAAAGATGAAGGCTCAAAGTGAAAATTATTGTGAAATCATGGAAAACACTGTCATTGATTCAATCGAAAAAACAGATGAGGGATTTCACTTGAAAACTAAAAATTCCCCTTTATTGATGACTAGCAATGATGAAGGAAAAAAGGAATTCATTGCAAAATCCATTATCTTGGCTACAGGTGCATCCCATAGGCATTTGAATGTTCTGGGTGAAAATGAGTTTTTAGGTCGTGGAGTGGCATACTGCGCTACTTGTGATGGAATGTTTTTCATTGGAAAGGATGTTCTAATGGTAGGTGGAGGAAATAGTGCTGCTCAGGAAGCATTATACCTTAATAATCTCGGATGCAATGTTAAATTGGTCCATAGGAGAGATGAATTGAGATGTGAACATCATCTTCAAAAGGCTTTGGAAGAAAATGGTATTGAAATTCTCTGGAATTCCACCATTGAAGAAATCAAAGGTGATATTGCTGTTGAATCAGTCACTCTTTTAAGGGATGGCAATGAAGAGGATTATAAAACAGATGCAGTATTCATTGCAATCGGTGATGATCCTTCCAATGATTTGGCTAAGGAATTGGGTGTTGCTCTTGATGATGCAGGATATATAATCACTGATAAAGCTCAGGCTACAAATGTAGATGGAATCTATTCTGCTGGTGATATCACTGGTGGAGTTAAGCAATGGGTTGTAGCTTGTGGAGAAGGTGCAGTAGCTGCCATTTCCGCTTATGAATTCTTAAATTTATAATTCAAACCTTTATGGTTTGAATTTTTTTATCACTAAATTATTTATTAGTATAAATGCGAACTATTTAAACTTTCAAAAAAATAAGAAGATATTCGGTTTTTAACCAAATACCTTATCAATTGCTTGAGTTAATATTTTAGCCCTCTTATCGGTTTGAGACTTTTTCTCATAGCTCCAAGTTTCAAAGACAAATGTAGGAGTTCCTGCCTTGATTAAAGGTAAATGTATATAAGGCGGACTTGTCTGTGTTGGAGGTGACCAATACAACATTTTAGAGTTGCTTTCAATTGTTTTAATGATTTTAATGGTCTTTTTAGCTAATTTCATTGAAGGTTGATGTTGATTCTTTGGAACATGTATGAAATAAGTTTGCTTATAGCTTAATCCTGATGTTGAATGTATATCAACCACCAAATCGAATTTTTGCTTTTTAGCATGTGGAACTATGTAGTTTAGAGCTAATTTTTGGCCTCTCATTCTTAATGTGGAATATGACCCTTTCTTATTGGTTAAGACAATTCTGTAAATATAATATTTATATTTCATATTCACTTTGTTCTTCATTAGCTTATAGAGAGAATCATGTATTTGATGTTCCATTGAATGAAGGCCTACGACATAAGCTATTCTAACCTTTGAACTGCGATTTCCTATTGTGCTTAGGAAATACACTTTTCCATAGCTGGTTTTTCCTATGAGTTTGCAGTTAAGAACATTAATCTTTGACTTTTTGCTTGTAGCTATGTAATTGCCTTTGCCAGCATATTTGATGGTTACATCATAGATTTTAGAGCTTTTGTTTAATTTTAATTTAGCTAAACCATCGCTGTTGGTAGTTCTTGTATAAGTTTTTCCATCAATGGTTATTGTTATATTTTGTTTAGCTATTGCCTTTCCTGCAGTTGATTTCAAATAAATCTTCAATTGCTCGTTTTTGATAACGCCTGTTTCTGCAATGGTTAATTTTGTATAAACAGGCTTTGCAATAACTCTTAGATTCAATGTTTTTGAAGCTGATTTATATGTTGAATCCCCATCGAATTTGATGTTGATCTTATAGGTTTTTGCAGCTTCAGTAATATTGAATTTGGCTATTCCTTTACTGTTGGTTGTTGCAGAAAGGGTTTTGCCGTTAATGGTAAGCATGATTTTCTTCTTTGCGATTACCTTTTTATTGCTGTCCTTTAAAGTCACATTTAAAAACTTGTTTTTTATGACATAATCTGCAGAGCTAATGGATGTCTTTTCCAATATGATTGGTTCAACAGGGGTTTCAGGTTCTATAGGAGTTTCTGGTTCTATAGGTGTTTCGGGCTCCACAGGAGTTTCAACATCATTTCCTGTATTGTCTGTTGGAGTATCAGTTGAATCTCCATCATTATTTTCCCCATCATCTATTTCATCTATACCTGAGCCATCAGATAATATTTCTTCTGAAATGATACCTGTTCCTTGATCCATTTCACTTGCTGAAATAAAGTTAATGTTTATGATAATTAAAAACATTAAAGCAATAAAAAAATATTTAAACATTCTTTTATTCATTTATCCCCCTCCGTTTGGAGTTTTAATCATAATAGTTTTTAATTATAATATCTTTAATTAAATTGTTATTATAATTTCTAAATTTAATTATTATTAAGTTTATTGATATTTTTTTAGGGTATTTTAAGATAGAAAATAGGTTGAATTTATATTTTTTTTATTTATT
>NZ_JAZNIB010000194.1:0-7312 GCF_045577275.1 Methanobrevibacter sp. | reverse complement strand
GTCTTTTAGAGACTTTGCAGATGATTATTAATCCAATAGAAAAATAATCTATTTTTTCTCTTTTTTTACAATTTTTTTTTCACCGTATTTTTCTTATTTTTTAAACAATTTTCATACTCCATTTTCACTACTTTCAAAAAGATTTTTCAATAAATATTTAAGATGTCAAAATAAATCATTAATAGTGAACTAATAATCAATGTTTAAATAATTTTTATTTTTGAATTAATTGGAGTAATTTTATGAATGATTTTATTAAGAAATGGACAGAATCAAGTTTGATATTGAAAATATTCATTGGTCTTATTTTAGGGGTTATCTTAGGTATCTCTGTTCCCCAATATGAAATTATTGGACTTCCAGGACAATTATTCGTAAATGCCTTAAAGGCAGCAGCTCCAATTCTTGTTTTTCTATTGGTTTGTTCTGCTTTATCCAATGCAGGTGATGAAATCGGAACCAAATTCAAAAGAATCATATGCTTATATCTGTTTGCATCTTTCTTGGCAGCTTTAATAGGGGTGATTGGAAGTCATATATTCCCTATAAGCATTACACTTACAGATGCAAGCTCTGTATCACCACCTGGAGGATTAAGTGATGTTTTGACTAATATGTTATTGAACATATTTGCAAATCCTTTGCTTTCATTGACAAATGGTGATTATTTAGGAATTCTCTTTTGGGCATTTGTTTTAGGAATCTGCTTAAAGAAAGTGGGAAGTGAGAGTACAAAAGGTTTGCTCAGTGATTTTGCAGAAGCATTGACTATGGTAGTTGTGGGAATCATACAATTTGCTCCAATCGGTATCATGTCCCTTGTATTTACAGCTGTCAGTCAAAATGGAGTGAACATCTTTGTTCAATATGGTGAATTGATAGCATTGCTTGTTGGATGTATGCTCTTTGCTATTTTTGTTGTATATCCGATGATAGTGGCAGTGATCTTAAGACGCAATCCATATCCTCTTCTCTTCATTTGCCTTAAGGAAAGTGGTATCACTGCATTCTTTACAAGAAGTTCTGCAGCTAACATTCCAATCAACATGCTTCTTTGTGAAAAGCTTGGCCTTGATGAGGATCTTTATTCAATCAGCATTCCATTGGGGGCTACAATAAATACAGGTGGTGCGGCAATCACCATTACAATAATGACTTTGGCAGTATGTCATACATTAGGAATTGGAATAGATTTGCCTAGTGCTCTCATTCTATGTATAGTTTCAACCTTTGCTGCTTGTGGAGCTTCTGGTGTTGTAGGAGGTTCCCTCTTGCTTATTCCAATGGCATGTGCACTGTTTGGAATACCTAATGATGTTGCAATGCAGGCTGTTGCAGTAGGATTTATCATAGGAGTTATTCAAGATTCCTTTGAAACAGCTCTTAACTCAAGCGGTGACCCTATGTTTACTGCAGCTGTAGATTATTACGACAGGGCAAAGAAAGGCAAGCCAGTTAATTATTTAGGGGAATTTGCTAAAGATAATGAAGAATAATCGTTTCTTTTTCTATTTTACTTTTTTTACTATTTTTAAGTTATTAACAAATTCTAAAATTATAAAAATAAGAATAATTATAATATATTATTAAGAAAAGATTTTTCTTAAGAAAAATTACAAGGAACTGAAAAATGAATTACGAACTTATTTTAAAAGAATTAAAGCCAAGTCAAGAAGAACGTGATGCAATTTATGAAACAACTAAAAAAGTAATAGATTTCATAAATGAAACCTGCGAAAAGGAAGGCATCAATGCTAAAGCAAATGCAGTAGGTTCTGTTGCTAAAAATACTTGGTTAAAAGGCAATTCAGATATAGACATCTTTATTAGCTTCCCTTATGATGAAGAAATGGATTATCTTAAGGAAAAGGGTTTGTATTTGGCATATAAGACCAATGAAGCTTTTGATGGTAAGGCCAGTGAACATTATGCCTCCCATCCTTATTTGACATGTGATATAGATGGCTATGAAGTTGATATAGTTCCTTGTTATGACTTAGGTGAAGACAAGCCTATAAAATCAGCTGTTGACAGAACTATTTTGCATACCAATTACATTAAGAGTCATTTATCAAAAGAGCAGGAAGACGAAGTGCTGTTGCTTAAGAAATTCATGGCTGTTATTGGCACATATGGTTCAGAATTCAAAACTGGTGGTTTTGCAGGTTACTTATGCGAATTGCTTATTCTAAACTACGGCACCTTTGAAGATACATTAAGGGCAGCTCAAAAATGGAAATTCCACACTACCATTGATTTGGAGGATTTCGGAACTGCCAACGATAAGATCTTTAAGGAAGACCCTCTTGTATTCATTGATCCAACAGATGAGAATAGGAATGTTGGAGCTGCCTTAAGAATAGAAAGATTCGTTGATTTTATTGTGGCTTCAAGAAACTTCTTGGCATTTGTTGATGATGAAAACTTAGACAAGATTTCTGAATTCTTCAGACCTCTTAAAAAACAGCATCTATTCAATAAATCCAATGAGGAAATTGCAGATTATATCGTCGAATCCTTTAATGATAGACAGACTCAAACATTAGTAATTAAATTCCCTATTCCAGAAATGTCTGCTGATGCTCTTCATCCACAGCTTCTAAAGACAATAGATTCCATTTGTGAAAAATTGGAAGCGGAAGAGTTTTCTGTCTTTAAGCATGCCTACTGGACTGATGAAGAGAAATGTGTTATTTTCACTATCGAACTTAATGTATTCAAACAAGGAAAATATTACATACATCAAGGACCTAAAGTATGGCCTCAGAAAGCCTGTGAAAACTTTAAGGCAAAATGGGGAGATGCATTGTATCCATTGGATGAGTATATGGTATTGACTAGAGAAAGGCAATTCAAAACAGCAAAGGAATTCATCACACATCTGTTGAAATTGGAAAATATCCATATAATCAAGGTTGGAAAGAATATTAAAGAGGCAATCTGCAATGATTATGCCCTTTTTGAAATTGATGAATTTTTAAATGATTTGGATAATCATTTTAACTATGATGCTGATAAAATGAATAGTGAAGAATTGGCATTTGATTATTTAAACACTTTAGATGACTTCTTAAATCCTGGTCAATACATTAAGAGGTAATCATTTTCATTTAAAATCATTAAACATTCTTTTTCCTCACTTTTTTGTCATGTTTTGGCTCATTTTTTATATTTTGATTCATTTTTTAATATGATTAATGATATAAGCAATCAGAGACATAATATTAATAAAAATCATTATAAAAAATTATTTGGGAGATAGAATGAAAAACATTGAAGAAAAGACTATCAGAAGCTTTTTAGCTATTGAACTTGATGAAGAGTTGGTTCCTAAGATATTGAATGTTCAAAAGGAGTTTAAAAAGACCAATGCAAATATAAAATATGTTCCTTCTCAAAACATGCATTTCACATTAAAGTTCTTTGGAAATATTGATTTGGATATGGTTGATGATATAAGCTCTGCAGTTGAAAAGGTTATAAAAAACTATTCCTCTTTTGATTTGAATATTAAAAACTGCGGTTGTTTCCCAAATAAAAAGGTAATCAAGGTTCTATGGTTAGGTTTGGAAGAAGGGTCTCCAATAAAAGACCTCCAAAAGGACCTTGATAAGGAGTTTAGAAAATTAGGATTTAAAAAAGAAAAGAATTTCATTTCCCATTTAACTATTGGAAGAGTGAAAAGTCCTAAAAACAAAAAGGAAATTAGGGAAGCTATTGAAAAATTGGAAAATATTGAAATTGGGAATATGTCCGTTTCTAAGATTTGCTTAAAAAAGAGTACTTTAACTCCTCAAGGGCCAATCTATGAGGATATTAAAGTGTTTGAATTGAATTAATCCAATTTTTACTATTTTTTTAAAATTTATTTAATAGGATTCATAATGAATCCTATCTTCATCAAACCTATCTGTACCTGTGTAATCTTCTGTAGGATATCCTAAAACGATTACAGAGTATGGATAAACATTTTCTGGAATATTAAAATTCTCCTTCAAGTAATCCACTCTTTCTTCATCAGGATATGTTCCAAGCCATACTGCACCGAGGTCTTCTTCCACGGCCTGCAATAGAATATTCTCTGTACATGCTCCCATATCTTGCTGAACCCATCTGTAGTTCTCAAATTGGCTTAAATAATCCTGATTGAATAGAGTTATGATGCAGCATGTAGAAGTTCTAGCAGGCTTTGAATACAAACTCATGTTTTCTATCTTCTTAATTCCTTCTTTATCCTTAACTACTAAAAACTCCCATGGCTGTGAATTGATTGCAGAAGGGGCCTGCATTCCTGCTTTCAATAGCCTTTCTATCTTTTCGTCTTCTATTTCCTTATCTAAAAACTTTCTAATGCTTTTTCTTTTGAATATTGCATTCATCCTAACACCTTTTTGAAAATAATATTTTAATTATAATAACTTAATCATGATTTTAATAAGAATTTCAAGTATTCATATGAAACGAATATCACTAAAATCAATGCTATGGCTGCTTGAATATAAAATATATGGTTTAAGAAATTTAATCCAAAGAATTTATAAACTTCTCCAGTAGCTATTGTACTAATTACAAATGGAAATGTAAATGCTGAAAAGCTTGGCATGAATTTCAATCTTTCCAAAATCAATAGCTTTATTGCATGATAAATTGCAAAAATATAAAAAATACATGCGCCTATATAGATTAAGCTTAAGAAGTTTCCATTAATAGGTAGTGCATTCACGTATCCTACAATAAGGATTGAGAAAAGTGCAGTGTAGATGCAAATGAATGGTTTATTTTTATCGTCTATTGCAGTAAACTTAAGGTATCTGTATGAGACCAAAATGAGTGTTGGTATCATAAGTATGAAACCTATTCCAAAGAAGATAAATCCATATTTTTGCAAGTCATATGCAGGGGCTGTGATTGAAGCCATAGTTATTCCAATATAAACAATCCACCAGGTAGCAAATACGGTTTCAATATCAAATTTATCGATAACATACTTCTTAGTAAATATAAGGAGTATTGATAAATGAGTAATTATCCCTAAAATCCATATTCCAAAAGCAATGCTTTGAGACAATGGCATGAACAATGGCTTAAGATATGTGCTGAAAAGCATTAGAGCCATTGAAAATGTACCGAATGTACTTAGTGTTATCAGTGTATTCAGTTCATTAATGAAGATTTCAAAGTGAAAAATAAGCTTTAATAGAACTAAAAATATAAGGATTGATCCGATTATAAAAAATATGCTGCTATAATCGGTAAAAATCTTACCTAATGATAGAATAGCTAAAATTAAACCAGTGATTGCTAAAGGCAGATTTCTTATAATATTCATAATATTAATTTAAAAAAAGAGTTTAATAAAATTTTTCTTAAAGGTTTTAAGATAAATGAAAATGCTGTTTTTTTTTAAAAAAGTTTTAGAGAAAGTTAGAAATGATTTAAGATAAGTTAGAACTTATCTATAAAAATCATTTATTCATATAAATTTAATTCTTCAGCGCTAAGCACTTTAATTTCCATATCTTCAGATAAATCTGCAGATTCCTTTGAAAACAATTTGAAATGAGTTGAATTCAAATGGTCGCTTAATGCTTCTACGCTTTCCCACTGTTCAACAAAGGTAAAAGTTCCATCCTTGATTGATCTTAAACATTTATAATCAATGTTTCCTTCTTCTTTAAGAGTTTCTTCAACTAATGCCTCTGCAAGAGGGACT
The DNA here is from genome assembly GCF_045577275.1 of Methanobrevibacter sp. GTDB lineage: Archaea > Methanobacteriota > Methanobacteria > Methanobacteriales > Methanobacteriaceae > Methanobrevibacter. The sequence goes on along the minus strand of NZ_JAZNIB010000194.1, from coordinate 1,599 downwards.
ATTTTTTCTTCTGCACCTTCTTTTGGGATAAGTTCTGCCATAACTACGATAAAGCTCATGATTAATCTCCTTTTATTCTTAGTTAAAAATTTATTATAATATATTAAAAACTTATTGTTCTATTCTATTTCATATAAAAACTCATAATGGTCTATCCCATCTTCCAAATAAACATCAGAAACTTTTTTAAATCCTAAATCCTCATAGAATTTAGTTAAATAAGCCTGCCCTGACATTCTTATTCTTTTTTTACCTAAATCATTTATTATGAAATTCATTGATTTTTCCATCATAATTCTTGAAAGCCCTTTTCCTCTATGGGATTTCTTAACAATCACTCTTCCAATTGCCATATCTTCATATGCAATATTTTCTGGAAGGATTCTCAAAAGGGCTATAACTGTTGAATCGTCTTCATCTTCTAAAAACAAGTGATATGCATATTTGTCCTTGTCATCCAAGTCCTGATAAGCACAATTCTGTTCAACAACAAATACTTCTGCTCTCAATTTTAGAATTTCGTATAGTTCATTTGCTGTAAGCTCATCAAACTTTTTAAATTTCCAGTTTATTGAATCACTTCCTAAAAATAGCTGTTTTTTAAGTATAATGTTGTTGATTTTTATATAAAAATTTTTGTAAAAGGAAAAATAAAAAAAGAAAAAAAGAAAAAAAGAATTATTCTATAAAAATAGAATAATTAAGGTTGAGTTTTAATTCAATTGAATTCATTCATCTAATTTTGGAATTCCAGTGATTCTTAAACCACCGTAATGGGATTTGTATTTGATGTTTAATCCGATTAACAATGGGGTGATTTTTTCAATGATTCTGGATTTTTCCAAGATTCCTGTATCGATGGTTCTTACACCAGGGATTTTGTTGATGAGTTCTGCTGCAGTTTCTTTTGCTTCTTTGTCATCACCAGCAATTAAACAGTCACAGTCGATGTCTTCTGGAATGTTGGATAAGTGAGAGTTACTGATGTTACAGAATGCACAGATAACTTTTGCGCCGGTTCCGTCAAGGATGGATGCGGTTCTTTCTGCTGCAGATCCTTCCATTAAATCAATAAATCTGAATGGTTTTCCACCAATTGCAGTTTCTAAAGGTACGGTTGCATCTAAAACAATTTTGTCAGCACAGAATTCTTTGATTCCTTCAACGGTTGGTTTTTGAGCTGCAAGAGGTACAGTGAGGATTAAGATGTCACCTTCTTTTGCTGCGTCTTCGTTAGCCATACCGCACATGTTGGATAAGTCATAGTCGGAATATTTTTCTTTAGCTTCTGCTACAACTTCTAATGCTTTTTCTTCTTTACGAGAACCAACAATTACTTCTACACCTTCAATTGCTAATCTGAGAGCAATTCCTAAACCTTGTGGACCAGTTCCACCGATTACACTAACTACCATACTATATCTCCTAAAATATGATTTTAAAATTTTTTAAATGTCTTTTGTATAAAGTCTTATGAATATATTTTACAATATATTTATATAGTTATTTTTATCATAAAATATTTATAAATTTTTCTTTTTTAGTTTAATATTTTATAATTTATCCTGGTTAATGTTTAGTTAAAATTAAATTTATATG
>NZ_JAZNIB010000193.1:0-4785 GCF_045577275.1 Methanobrevibacter sp. | reverse complement strand
AGTTCTTTATCATATTGCAATCATCTTAAAATTTTTTAATAAAAAACTAAATTATACTCTTTTTATCATATTATAATGAATATCTAAAATTAAAATTCAAATTGCGCAAGATTTAAATAGTATTTTTAATAATAAAGCTATTAATGAAGATTAAAACTAAAATAAAGAAAAATAATAAGAATAAAAAGTATAGGAAAATTCCCATAAAAACTGTCCTTAAAGATGAAGACGGGAATTTTTCAATAATCATCAGTGGTTTGCTTCTAATCAGTTTCCTTATTCTCTCAATCATTGTCCTAAATACAGCAATTGAACATGAAAATGAAAAGAACGAAATCATATCCTCCAATAATTATCAATATATAATGAACGATTATATCAGAAACATTCCACTTTTGGAACGCGAAGCATTGGAAGAGCTTAGCGAAGATGTGATTAAGAATGAAAGGCCATCTTTGGATTCTGAAAGTGACTTGAAGGATAGAATTGATGAAAAACTTATAGAAAAAAATCAGGAATACTATGATAACTACAATATATTGATAAATTCATCACTGATATCCATTGAAAACACCACTGATCCATTCTCATATAAATTCAAAACCCATATAGCTAGTGTAAAGGGGGACTATTCCTTTGACAATGTCATATCTTCTGATGTTGACTGCATCAATCTAAGAGATCCTGTTCCATTATTGTTTTGCAAAGGCCATAATGGCCTCAGCTGGAATGATACAGACTACAGTTATGGAAATTCGCTGTCTGAATTCCTAAAGTCAAAGGGAGTGGAGAATTACTCCTTTTATGAGAATGCCAGCTCTCCCTTAATTGTCAGGAAATGTCCATATGACCCTTATGCCCATCATGGAGATGACAACGGCAAGATAATGAAGAACTGCAGAGACAACGGATACTATCATGAAAGCAGAGACGGAGCATGCTATCTATGTAGACTTGAAGGAAAAAGCGGTTGTGAACATTATGGATTTGAAACCTTCATCAATCCTCATAGCACAAATGAAACAGGCCGTGTATCTGCATGCGGTAGCGATCATGTAATATTCAGTGATGACATTTATCCTGGAGTGGAAGTCATCTACAATAGTGAAGATGGAATGAATGAAATATTGTATCTTGACCCACATGGCCATAAGGTCAAGTATGGAATGAGTGACTTTTAGGAGGCCAATTAATGATAATAAATCATTTAATCAAAAATAATATTCTTCCATATAAAATAAGGCATTTGATTAAAGACCAATATGGCCTCCTGCACTCCACTGAACTGCTTCTGTCAATCATGCTCCTTCTATTCATAATAGCTGCAATTGCCAATTTAAGTGACAGCCTGAATGAAAAGATTTTAAGTGAAGAGGAGTTCAATACACTTGAAACGATAGCAATAGAGTCATCTGACTATCTCTTGAACAATCCTGGAAATCCTGAAAATTGGGAAGATGATGATGGATTGAATAATGGAATCGTGTCAAATAATATCATTCCAGGACTCGCAGTCAAGAAAAAGAAAGTGGAAAATGGTGAATTTTACAGTGAAAGTGAAAGCGATGAAATGATAATGTCAAATTCAATATCATACAATAAGCTGATGAAGGTGAAAAACAATTATGATGTACTGATAGAGAGGAATCTATTGAATGGTAGCTATCAAAGTTCAATGGCTATTTATCCCTTAAAGAGCAAAATAGGGCCTTTCGTTATGGGAAATTTAGATGATAATGTCAATGATAATGACATTGCAGTTGTAAATAGAACAGTGAAATGTGACTATTATTCCAGTTTTGTATTGTATGATTTCAATGACTTTGAACTCATTGGTGATGATGTTGATGGAGATGAAATCTGCAATCATGATACAAATCCTGATTTGACAAATCATACGAATGATGAAAGATCTCTTTGGCTGTGCAAGAACTTCAGAATCTATAAGAAATCATTGGAAGACTATGATTATTATTTGATAAGTGATGAATCTGTAAAAAGCAGCAACTCATATTGGATTTTGGAAAGCTTGAATAGAACAAATGATGATAAGGAAAGGTTAAATCAAGAAGTGATTGATTTGAATCCATTTTTTATTAATGATATGGAAAATTCATCAGAGGATATATATTCCATTCATTTCAATGTTGATAAAAATCATATAAATGACTTTAAAACAGTTTTAGTGGCCATTCCAAAGAACATGACCAATGAGCTAATATCAAATGGTGAGTTGAAATATGATTACTTTAAGGTTCAGGATGTTAATTTTATAATGAAAATGAGTTATGATTAAAAAAAATGATATAAATGAATATGGAAATTAAATTGCATTAATTTATAATGAAAAAGGAAATTATTTCTAATTTTTATATTACTTTTCATTTAAATGAAAACCATGTTGATTTTATTGTTTACTTTTCACTATACTGAAATTTGTTTGAACTAAATTCATTTTTTAAGAGATAATGAAGTGATATAACAATAGTCGGATATTGTTTTTAATATTAAAAAAAAAAAACAGATGAAAAATAGAAAAAAGTGGTCAAATAATTGACCAAAAAAGTTTAATTAAAGTACATTATAAAGATTTTCTTCCAATAAGTCTGTATCAATCTGGAGATTAATGATATTTGTTCGTCCTTTAGCTCTTCCTTTAGATACAGTATTGGTTGAAATAATACCTAACATCTCCAATTCATTGACAAAGTCAAAGATTCTTCTGTATGTTACGGCATCCCCTTGGGAAATCTCCTTATATGACTCAAACAGTTTGCCTGAAGTGATCTCCTCTTGATCTTGAGTAAGCTTTAGGATAGCTGCAAGGACCCTTTGCTGTTGGGTAGGCAAGGTTACGATTACATCCTTTACCTTATTGTACTCGATTACATCCTTAGCTTCACGGACATATTCACGCAAGACCTTTTCTGATCCTTTGTCAATTGCTATGTCTCCAGCACTTTCCAATAGGTCAAGAGCGTATCTTGCATCCCCTTCCTCTTTTGCAGCCATAGCTGAACATAAAGGAATAACTCCCTCTTCAAGAGTGTCTTCATAAAATGCAAGTTCAGACCTTTCTTCTAGAATATCAGCCAATTGCTGTGCATCATAAGGAGGGAATACGATTTCCTTATCCATCAAACTGCTTGCAACCCTTGGCTTGATGTATTGCTTGAAGTTAAGATAATTACTGATTGATAATATAGCAATATTATCAGTTCTGGTAAGTGTGTATAATAATCCATCTCCATCCTTTTCAAGAAGAATATCAATTTCGTCCAAAATGACTATCAATGTCATGTTTCTGCCGTATACATTTCTTTTCAATATGTCCCTGAATGCATTTACGATTTCCCCTTTGGTCCATCCACGGCTTGGCACCTCTCTACCTAACTTTTGGCATAGGTAGGTTAGAACCTGATATTCTGTATTGAAATCTGTGCATCTTACATATTCCACCTTGATGGAAACAGGCTTGTCTTTTGCTGCATCAATCAACTGTTCCCTTGCGAACTTTGCAGCTGCTGTCTTTCCGGTTCCTGTCTTTCCATATATTGTAATGTTTGATGGAGTAGTTCCCTTTAGCGCTTCAACCCAATACCTTGCAATTGCAGTAATTTGCTCTTTTCTGTGAGGCAAGTTATCAGGCAAGAAACGATGATCTAAAGGTTTCTTGTCTTTGAAGATCTTATCATCCAAAGGCAAGACCTCATCAAGTCCCTCAAAAATATTGTCGCTCATCTTTAATCATCCCATAAATGTAATAAAAGAATTAAATTGAAATAATAATTAATTAATAATTAAATTATAATGAATTAATAATGAATTAACAATTAACAATGAAAATTGATAATAATTAATAATTCAATAATTTTAGAATACTCACTCCCGTGTTCTAAAAATAAAGTTATAAGTTAAATTTAATATTCTAATAAAAATGAATATAATAAAACTAATGCAAAAAAAGATTTTTCATTTTCAATAGTAAAATTTCAACTGTATTACTATTGTTTATCAGATTACATATTTAAAGTTTTTTATCATTTCAGAATTAGTGAACATTCTTAAAAAATAAAACTATGGAAAAACTTTAATAATATGAGTTAAATTGCAAGTGTATTAAAGAGTTTTAATAAGCTGTAATCAGAATTTACAGTTGAAATATATGTCTTTTTTAAAATAAAGTAAATTTTATGATTAAATCAAACCAATTTTAGATATTAAGTAATTTAATTTGTTATAATTTAATAATTATAGCTTAATTAAAAAATTACAGGATAATTATAATTCAATATGAGATTTAAAAGATTATCTGAAATAAAATGATTAATTTTTGGTGAAAAATAGACAGAGAGTACCATTTCAAGTGAAAGCAAATTTGGTAAAAAACGAAAATGAAGGGATATATTTCAAGTGTAAATTTTTCAAACGAAAAAATTAAAAATTATTATTTGAAGTTTAAATCGTGATTGAAGCATTTTAATGAAGAATTTTTCATAAAAAGAGAGACAGTTAAATTGCAAGTGAATACAAATGAAATAGACCCGTCGATTCTTTCAAGACCCTCGAAAACGTTTCACTAGAAACACACCTCTCACTCTCTAAAAAATCATGAAAATCTAGAAGATTTTAACATGAAATCAGCTGAAAAATAAATTGAAAATCGTAAAAAAATAAGAAAATCTAAAACATTAAAATCATAATAAATAAAATAAAATAAAAAATAATATCAATAAAATTAATTTAAATATTAATTAAATAAAAAATAATAATAAATAAAATATT
>NZ_JAZNIB010000192.1:0-1864 GCF_045577275.1 Methanobrevibacter sp. | reverse complement strand
TAATATCATTTTTATATGATTTTAGTATCCACATTATAATATCTTTATCATAATATATAAATTATTTTATTTTTTATAAAATAGATTTAATTTTTAGAATTTTTGGAATATTTCATTAGCTTTGCAGTATTGATTTTTTTGCTTAATTAGAAAATTTTATTAGATATCTTTTAGATAACTTAACCTATACATTAAAAAAATCATTAGATAATTTCATATTAAAAAGAGGTGTTAAATTGGCTAAAGTCACTCCTAAAACTTTATTAAAAAAATCATCTAAAGTGATTGACTTGGATGATGTTGATATTTCAAAATATATTTTTTCCATAGAAGATTTGGACAATGAAAAAAGCAAAAGTCATGATTTATTGAAAAAGATCTTGGATTCAAGTTCAGCATGTCAAGTGTCAGATGCCTATGCATCAGTATCTGGAAGGTCTGGTGTAATTGCAGGATTAAAACCTATGAATGACAATAAGGTTTATGGTAAGATATTCACTGCAAAAACCAATACTGATGATTGGGGAACTTCATTGATGGCTATGGATAATGCAGAGGAAGGCGAAGTCTTATTCATTTACACTTATGGAAAGCCAGCTTCAGTTTGGGGGGAATTGGCTTCAACTTGCGCAGGTGAGAAAGGAATCGCTGGAACCGTCTTATACGGTTGGGCAAGAGATATGGATGCACTTGTAGATTTGGATTATCCAGTATTTGCTCTTGATTATCTTCCAAATGCAGGAAAAGCATTAGGTCTCGGTGAAATCAATGTTGAATTGGAAATCGATGATGATATAATAAAGCCAGGAGACTTTGTATTTGGAGATCAAAATGGTGTAGTGGTGATTCCTAAGGAACTGTTCCATGAAACCATGGTGGCAACCTTTAATGTAAAGGTAAAGGAAAGCCATATCATAAAAGAATTGAAGAAAGGCAGATTATTGTCTGAAATAATTGGTTTGAATAGGTAATTCGTTTTTACCTATTTTCTTTATTCTATTTTTATCTTATTTCCTATAATTTTTTCTTATTTTTATCCAAATCTATCTATTTTTATCAAATTTCTAATTTTTATCTAAATTTATCTTATTTTTCTACTTTTATCTGGTCTAAAGTTTCTCCAATAGCTTCATTTATGACTAAACTGGCTAAACTATCGTAAGGTGTTTCGCTTTTGTTTATCAAGACCAGTTTTGAGCCATTGAAGTAATTTATCAATCCTGCAGCAGGATAAACTACAAGTGATGTTCCTCCAATTATTAAAGTGTCTGCATTTGCTATGTAGTTGACTGATGAGTTCAATACATCATTGTTTAAAGGCTCTTCGTAAAGAACGACATCTGGCTTGATGATTCCTCCACATTCACATCTTGGGATTCCTTCACTGTTTAGGATATAATCCAAATCATACTCTTCATGACAGAATTCGCAGTAGTTTCTATGAATGCTTCCATGAAGCTCTAAAACATTCCTGCTTCCTGCCTTTTGATGCAATCCATCAATATTTTGAGTAATCACTGCCTTCAGCTTTCCTGCCTTTTCAAGTTCGGCCAACTTCAAATGGGCTGGATTTGGCTCAGCATCCTTAAAGACAAGGTTTTCCTTATAATAATTAAAGAATTCTTCTGTATTGCTTAGGTAATAGCTATGGGAAACCAATTGTTCAGGGCTTGCACCATACTTTTCAAGGCTTTTGAAAATTCCACTTTCAGATCTGAAATCCGGTATTCCACTTTCTGTAGAAACTCCTGCCCCTCCGAAGAAGACTATGTTGTCTGAGGAGTCTATAATATCTTGCAATTCTTTTATCTTAGACATATGATTATTTATTTAATAAGTTCAATAAATGATTTTCTTTTAGGAA
>NZ_JAZNIB010000191.1:0-5288 GCF_045577275.1 Methanobrevibacter sp. | reverse complement strand
GTAGCGATGGCAGGTTGTCGAATCTTATGTTCATAATTTCACCTCGTGCAAAATTTATTCAAGATTTGCTAGCTTTATTTCATTATATCATAACCCAAGAGAAAAAACAATCCTCAGAAACCTGCTAAGAAAAATCAATAGGTAAAAATTTGGAAAAATAGTTAAAAATATGATAAAAATATGATAAAAATTATGAGAAAAAATAATCTGTGAATAAGAAAAATAACTGAAATCATAAAAATTTATTGGTTAATATAGCTGTCTCGATAGTATTTACATTAAAAATTAACTCATACCTTGAAATAATTAAAAGTTCCTCTTCCTGAACGACATTTTCACTCCTAAGTATGTTAATTCCTGAAGGGACATTCCCATTAAATTCATAGGAATAATTTACCCCATACTCATCAAATATTTCAACAGGAACTACTGTAGATAATGCAGGTTTATCTTGACTTAAATAATGATTCAGTATATCATCAAGAATATCACTTTTGACCAATGGCAAATCTGCATTGATGAAAATTAAAATATCCTCTTTGGATTTTTTCTCAAAAATTTCCAAGATATTTGAAAGATCTTCAACAAAACCTTTTCCTAAAGTGTCCAAATAATAATCGTTTTTGTCACTATCATAAAATGAATCATCAAATTTGGAAAAATTCAATTCATCAATCAGAAAATCCTTTGTTTTTGGAGCATTAGGACTGACTGCAACAACTGTTTTTTCAATCAAGTCAGAATCCTTAATATTATCCAACACATAATGGATCAATGGCTTGCCATCTATGGGATAAAGTGGCTTTTCTATTTCTGACTTTAATCTAAGTCCCTTTCCACCAGCCATTACAAGAGCTATAATCATAATACACCATTAATGAACTTTTAATAAAAGATTTTTAAAACAAATAATAATCTAAAAAAGAAAAATATCAAAAAATTGAAAAATAAAATGAAAATAAAAATAAAAAAAGAAAATAAGGTAAATTATTTTGGAATTGTACCTTGTTCTTGCATTCTTTTCTTAAGAATACATTTTTCTCCTTGGTTTCCACCAAGAGGGTTCTTTTGAGTTCCCATAGAATTCATACAACGAGCCATAATTGCAGAACCAAGAGCAAGTCCATCCTCTACAAATACAACATCCTTGAATTTGTCCTGAGCATATTCTAAGATAAGTTCTGGTTTCTTACCAGTGATTCCTGCTCTACCGGTAACTCCTAAAATGGAACCGTCAAGAATAAGATCTTCTTCAAATGCTACATCAAGAACTCTGTATACAATATTAGCACTTACATGGTCCATTGTAGCAAGCAATGTAGGAATTCCTTCATCCTCATAGATTTTAGCACCAATTTCCACTAATCCACCAAGACCATCTGCATTGGTACCGACATCACAACCAATCAAACAGGTACCTGCTGCTTTAGCACCTGCAGCATCTAAAGGAACAGTACCGAATCTGTCAATGCCCTCTGGAACTTTACAGATGTTAATGAGTTCATGTGCCTCTTTAGCATATTGCTTAGCTTTTTCCTGATGCTTTTTGCCATCTGCTTTCTTAAGCAATTTTGGATCAAATATGTCCAATGCAGCACCATTATTTTGGTCTATTTGCTTGGAACCTTTAGCTAAGGAGTCTGAAATAACACCAGCTAAACCTAAGAAGTTACCAACGGTACTTGCATAAGGTTCATCCTTATTTACAATCCTACCTGCTAATGTAGAACCAAAGTCTAATGATACACATGGGTTTCTATAGTCTACTTCAGTCCATTTAGCACCTAATTTAATACCTGCAGTAACAAGTTCCCCTTCCATCTCGTTAGCAACGACTTCTTTTCCTTTTGGTGGAACTACACTTACTACAGCCCCATCAAACATTACATTATCTAATAATGTGTATTTCTGAAGTCTTTTTGGAAGGTGTGCAGTTGACATAGCAGGAGCCATTTTTGTATGGGATATGCCTGCATCAAGACAACCATCTGCTAAAGCTTTTACCATTTGCCCTACTTCTTGAGTAGTCGCGAAACCAGCAGTTACCCCAGTAGATCTTACTACAAAGTCTAAATCTTCATCCATATCCATATGAGCTTTTTTAAGTGATTCTAAAACAGTGTCTTTAATCATATCTGCTACAGATTCTTTAGAAAGTTCAATGCCCCAAACAGTTTTACCGAAGACTTCTTCATCAGGTTTAGGAGCCCTAACATCCCTTGTCATGTTAACTGTTTTATTAATTAGGTATGATTGGCTGTTGTTTAAATTGGTAGCCATGATAACACATTTTGTGGTGGTGTTTCCTAACTCTACAGAAGCAGTAACATAATATTCATCCTGTTGTGCGGCCATAACACCTGGACCTTGAGGTCTGTTACCTGCTTTTAAAATACTTAAATCCCTTGGTTGACTTTCAGCAATAATTGGCTTAGGTCCCTTGTTAAAAAATTTATCTAAAAAAGACATATAAAATCCCCATAATCTTTCTATATAATATATACTATTTTCATCAAATAATATAAATTTTGTTAAATGATTTTGATAATTAGTAAAAAAGAGTGAAGATTGGATAAAAGAATTTAGAATGTTAAAATTAGTAAAAAAAAAGTTTGTTAGAATTAGTTAAAAAAAGTGAATACGAAAATAAATTAAAAATAGAAAAAAAAGTTTATAATTTGAAAAAGATTAGATGAATAAATCATCTAATCTCGGACCCTTTCAAATTATAATAATAAGTTCAATGGGTGTTCTTCAATAGGTTCGGTACCGATATCTCTTGCTGCTTCAGCAATCATAATATCTGCCATACCACAAGCTGGGAATGCGAGTCTTGAGTTTTCGATAGGACCGAAAAGTACGAAGTCTCCACCAGCCATTTGTTGTACGATGTTGGAACCTATATCACAAACAGGCCATGCTTCTTTGTGTTCTTTTTTGTATTGTCTTAACCAATCCCATGCAGAAGGTACGTTGTGAATACCGGAACCTACAGGGTATCCCCATTTAGCTTTTACAGCGTAGGAAGTTCTTACTGCAGGACCTGCACCTTGTCCTAAAGGAGTTACAGCTACGTCCATCCATGGTTTGGTAATTCCACATCTTTCTGCCATTTCGAGAATACCTTCATCGATTACAGATCCACCAGTTTCCCAAATTTCGAGTTTACCTGCTACACCAGGGGTCATAGGGTTGAAACCTAAGAGAATGGATGCGTCGATGTCGGAGTTAGCTACAGCTTCAATTTCACCAGGTTCAGCAGCCATACTTAAGGAGTTGTATACAGCTCTTTCAGCTAATCCTACTTCTTGTACGTATTCTACACCTGCAATTTTTGCAGCTGCAGCAGTTGAGTCGATAAGGAAAGGTTTGTCACAAACGTCTCCTACGAATTCTAAGTATTTAACCATAGCATCTGCAGTAGCACCGAAAGTTTGTACAACACAAGGGTTTCCGGTTACGTCAGACATTTCTTCCATAGTTTTAATTAATCCTTCAGCAGCGTCTTTATCAAAGTCTCCTGCTTTTTCATCACTAATAATTTTGTGTCCGCCGTAAAAGATAGTTCCTGCTAAAACGGTAGGGTATTCTCCAGGTTGTCCTCCCATTTTTACTCCAGCAATATCTACGACGAGTTGTTCTTTATCAAATCTAAACATTTATAATCCTCCAATTTAGATTAATCCTGCCATAATAGTACTCATTGCACTTACTAAACCAAATTCAATGGACACTATTAATATTACAAGACCTAAAATTATACCATATAAAATACCAATATCTCTACCGTTTTGTTGACCTAAACGTTGGAAGTATTCCCCAACAGCAAATTCTACTTTTTCTTCAGCTTCATCTAATTTTTGGACTGCAGCTGACATATCGTCGGTAGATACAATAATTTGAGGTACTGATTCTTCAGACATTTTTTAACACCTCTATAATCCACATAATTTAGCTAAGTATGGAATAACAACAGCTAAACAAAGAGCAATTCCAATACCGATAGCTATACCAGAAAATCTGGTGCTGATTACGCCAGCGAATAATCTTCCTTCTCTGCCTAAGAGCTTAGCACGGTATTCTACATCACTAGAAGCATTTTTAATACCACGAGTATTTGGTTTGTTTGAAAATTTAACCATAAATAAAACCTCCAGTTTATACACCTACTAATGGTGCCATTAATAATAAGAAACCGATTACTAAAGTAAATACTAATCCAATCATAATACCTTGGACTTTACCTGAATAGTTACCTGCCATATTTCTTTGTACAGCACCAACTAATTTTACTTGAGTATCAATATTTCTGATTCTTGCTTCAAGTAATGCAGTTTCTGGAGAGATAGGGCGAATTTCTTCACCGTCATCGTCGTCGTCATCTCCTTCTTTCACTTCAATAACCATAGCATCTTCTTCAAAAGCACCAGGATCTTTTTCGATACATTCTTTTACTTTTGCTGTGATTGCTCCACCGTCTTCGTTATCGATTAAGTCAACAAGTTCTACTTGTTGTTGGAATCTTTCTACACCTTCCATAGGAATGTTTTCTACGAAAGGAATTGCACCGGTAGCACCAGTGATTTTTTTCTTTTCAGGGTCGCAACCATTTGCGTGTAATGCTTGGATACTTTGACCAGTAATGTGACCTTGCACTTCTGCACCACAAAGAATCAAGAATCTGATGTTTGGGTTTGAAATGATGTTTGCTACAACTTTTTCAATTCCTAAGTTTTCAGTCTTGCAAGGTCCAGCAATTGCTGCTCCAGCAGCTGCTGGAATGTCTTCATTGTGGGAAGCCAAAGTAGTTACAGCAACAGGGCTTTCAGGATCCCCAACAATATAATCTCCACTTACAACAGGCCAATTATCTGCGGTTGGTTTTTTATCTGCCATAATATCACTCCTCTAATTTTAATCTAGCTAATTTTTTTAGTAATCAAACTTCAAACTATAAATCCCCAAAATATGAAAGTCAATAAACAAACTTATTAAATTTCATACTAAATAAACTACAAATAGATTTATAATTAAATGAGTATTTAAAGATTATGTCATTTATACTGTATAAAAACTAAATTAGACTTTAAAAATAGATTTAGAGCGTTTAAAAGGCGTTTTTTAAAAAATAATACAAGTATAATTGAGTATTTTATCAAATACAAATTATAAAAATAATCAAAAATAGCTAAAAATGATTTAAAAATTTAAAAAGGAAAGGAAAATGAAATTTAAAATTAACAAAAAATAGGTAAAATTTACAAAAAATAATCAATAAATAGAAATAA
>NZ_JAZNIB010000190.1:0-6070 GCF_045577275.1 Methanobrevibacter sp. | reverse complement strand
GCAACAAGGAAAAAACATGAATGAAAAAAATGATTAATATTAAAAAAAGTAAAAATAGTTAAAAAAAGTAAAAAAGAAAAAAGATTATAAGAAACAAATAATCCTATTTAAAAATAAAAATTGATTTTTAGAAGTGAGACTGAGGAGCATTTCCTATGTGATGGTCTTCGTGTTTCTTACCAGGAATTCCATAAGCATCTGCTCTACATTGAGTACATGCTCTGAATACTGGAAGATACTCTTCCACATCACTACGTGCCTTTTCAATCTCTCCACATCCAGGTCTTGGATAATCTGCCATTTTGTTTAATGGAATGAGTGGCAAGACATTCACTAAGTCTGCACCGCATTCTTTTACGGTTTTAGCGATTTCCACAATATGCTCATCATTCAATCCAGGAATAAGAACAATGTTGACCTTAACGACTACACCAAGATCAGTGATCTTTTTGATTCCTTCCAATTGGTTTCTGGAGAGAATCTCAGCTGCTTCAAGTCCTTTGTAAGCTTTGCCTTCATATACAATGAAGCCATTGATTTCCTTTAGGATTTCAGGATCCACTGCATTGACTGTAACAGTTACAGTATTAACACCAAGTTCTGCAATTCTTTCTGCATATTTTGGAAGCAAAAGACCATTGGTACTCATACATTTGATTAAATCTGGTTTTGCCTCATTGATCTTTTCAAAGAATTCAAAGGTAGCCTCATTAGCTAATGAATCTCCAGGACCTGCAACACCTACAACTGTGATTGCACTGTCTTTAGTTACATTCAATACATGTTCCACTGCAGCATCTGCATCCATGATTGAACCTGCAACTCCAGGCCTGTCCTCATCAGTATTAATTGATCTTATACAGAAATTACATCCAATATTACATTTAGGAGCAATAGGTACATGAACTCTTCCAACCTTATCATGCAATTTTTCATTATAGCATGGATGCACTTTTGTAATGTGTGCAAATTTTGCACCTTTATGACTTCCTCCACAAGTTAAATCTTTCTTAGTCATAGTATTACCTCAACACAATATATTAATTATTTAATCAGTTTAATTAACTTATTTTTCTCCAATTTTAATTTTTAATCCCACTACAATTTACAAAATTTATTCGTTAAATTTATTCATTTACGCTTAAACTTATAACTATTGTTATTGATAATATAGTATTTAAAGCTTCCTATTTATTTCTAACACATACGAACAAACTATTGGAAATTACGAACCGTTCGAAAAAATCTATGAAAAATTGGACAAAAAAATAAAACAACCTTAAAAATAATTAAAAAATAATAAATAATAAGATTGAATCTTTAAAAGACTTAAAAACACACATCCAATTTTAAATCTTTAAAAAAGATTGAATCCTTTCGATAATTTGAAATTAATCCCAAGTTTTAGGAGTGTTCAATTCTACAATATATCCTTCAGCCTTTTCAACCCATTCATCCTTAATGAGCTCATCAGTAGCTATAATAGAAACGATATCGTCACGGGAAATATCCTTCATTATCTTGAATCCTTCTGGAACTATTCTGAATATTGCATCATAGATTCTTCTCTTAAGGTTTTCATGAGGGTCATCTACAACCAAATCAGAAACATTATGTTGTCCTTTCATATGAATCACATATCTGCTTGGCTGATGGACATTTTCCCTACCGTTGGTATTCCAAAGGGTTCTTAGGATATTCGGAAGATAGTTTTCATCATCTATCAAAACAACGGTTGTATCATCATCCGCTTCATAATTGACTTTAGCAACTTCCTTTAAGGTAATGTGCTTGGAAGTCTTTCTCATCTTTATCGCTATGATGAAGCAGACTTCATCCGGATTGACATAAGCTCTCATGTCATCAATGGAAGGTGGCAAGACCAAATCCTGCAAGATTTGCCTAATGATCATGTCGTAGACTTTTGCTCCTTCAGGGTCATTTGATTCAATATACATAAAATCACTCTACTTAAAATAATAAATAAAATGAAAACAGATAAAAATATTTGAAATATTTAAATCCAATCCAAAATTATTTATTCATGTCTATTTCCCATACCAGATACAAGCAATGCTGCACCTACAGCACCAATGTGTTGTGAGTATTCTGGCACGATTACTTCAATTCCACCTAAAGTTTCACTTACAGCTTCAACAAGTCCGGAAATCAAACTGGTTCCACCTACTTGGATTAAAGGTTCACGAATGTCAATTTCCTGCAATTGCTGTTCATATACTTGTTCAGATACGGAGTGACATGCAGCAGCCGCTACATCTGCTTTAGATCCTCCAGCTGCAAGAGTGGTAACCAAGTCTTGAATACCGAATACAATACAGTAGGAGTTAAGCATAGCCTTTCTCCAATCACCTTGCACAGCAAGAGGTCCAAGCTCTGTAATGTCTACATCTAACCTTCTTGAAGTCATGTCCAAGAATCTTCCGGATGCACCTGCACAGATACCACCCATGGTGAAGTTGTCAGGAATACCATTGTTTACGGTAATTACCTTGTTGTCCATACCACCGATATCAAGTACTGTAGCTTCACCTTTTTGGCAATCAGCCAAGTATACTGCACCTTTTGCGTTAACAGACAATTCCTCTTGAATAAGTTCTGCTCCGAATTCCTGACCCATAGTGAATCTACCGTAACCGGTAGTTCCTATACCATCAACATCATCCCATTTGTAGCCGGTGCCTTCAAATGCCTCTGCAGCTGCAGTTTGAGCAGATGCAATGATGTCTTTTGTGGAAGTCCAACCGGTTCCGATAACCTTGTTGTTTTCCATAAGGACCGCTTTTGTAGTTGTTGAACCTGAGTCAAGTCCAAGGGTAAGTCCTTCTTGCTTTTCACGAGCAAGAATGCTTCTACGGGTAACAGTGGTAGCCAATGCTTCCATACGGATGAATAACTCATCTGCTTTTGTCCTTTCAGTAAAGGAATATGTTACCACAGGAATACGAGTATTGCTTTGAATGAAACGTCTTACTTCATTTCTAACAAGTGCTCCTTCTGCACATCTGAAACAGGTTGCAATGAATACTGCATCAGGTTTGCATTTTCCTTCCACAATAGACATTGCTCTTGCAATCATAAGCTTTAAGCTTGAACTTTGAGCAGAGAAACCGAATTTCTCATAAGCTTCATTAATATAATCCAAATCAATTTCAGGAAGAATAATTTCAGCTCCAAATTTTAAAGCTGCCTTTTCGATTTCCTTTTGGATACCACTATATTCGGTACCACAGGAAACCAATGCAATTTGTACCATATTATTTTCCTCCTCTATTTGCAATTGGTTCACCTAAAACATCACTGTCTCCTTCCATGTCTCCTCCGCCACCAGGCAAGGAATCTAGGAATTCCATGATTTGATTTACCATAAGTCTTGTTCCATCTTCATCATCAGGGTATGTAACTTCCAAGACAGGTATGTCTTTTTTACGTAAACAGAAAATTGATAATTCGTTTGTTCTTGCACATCCTACACAACCAAAACCAAATGGAGCGCCATCAACAATGATTGCTGCTTCTGCTGCATCTATAAGAGGTCCAATAATGGACATTCTTCCTCTGACTCCTGAAGGCACTTCAATAGCTGCATATTTTAATCCGTTAATTGGATCTTCTTCTGTAATGTTCATTGGAGGAGAATCAATCTCCGGATCTTTAATCTTTTGCCTTATTTGTTTTTGAAGAGCTAAAGGAGTGTGACCTTTCCTCTCAATCAAGTCAGCTAAAACCAATGAATTTGGGGGATAAATAGCTACTTTTACCATAATACCATCCTCATAAATAATAATCAAGAAAACTTTTACAAAATTATATCAATCCCATTTCAAAAGTTTCCTTATTGTTTATCATCCTCTCTTTTATTTTCTTCTTCTTCTAAAATCTCTTTGAAGTAATCAACAGAAACAGGTTCTTTCTTTTCTATTTTCACTTCTCTTGGGTTCTTTAAAGCTTCTCCAACATAATCGAGAATTCTGAATTCTTTCTCCATTTGGTGGAAACCTTCCCTAGGACCATATCTGTGACCTCTGCATCTTCTTGGGTCACCTGGAGCAAAACCTCTTTCTTTTGTAAAAATTCCATAAGGATCTAATTTACGGAGTTCACGAATAGCTTCTCTAACATATTCATCTTTTCCACTAATCATAGCCCCATAACAAGTCCATTTGATTGTTATAGGCAAATTCAACATATGCAAGAAGTTTACAACTTCACTTTCACTTACATTTGCCTTTGAACTTAAAATGATCATCCTTGTTGAAACTTCAGGATCCATGTCCTCTTTACCTAAATCTGGAGTTATACATAAATTTGCAGGCATAATAATTCCTCCTAATCCTCATCCTCGTATACTTCATGAATATAAAGAGTGCTTCCGTCTTTAAGCTTGTTCAAGCCTTCAATGTTTCCAACAACTTCACCAACAAGATTTGTAGCGGAGAACGGTTCACCGGTAGGTCCGAAATCAGTGGTGTCAATGGTTCTTATACCAACAAGTCCCACATTCTTCTTGGACATGTTTGTTACACCTATCTCTCCGGCTTTCATCATATCAGTTGGATTGTTTTCAGGAATAAGTCCCTTGGATTCGTCGCTATCACCATGGAACATGAACATGTTCATGTCAGGAACTGCAAAGTAAACCTTCAATGTTCCAACAGGCTTTTCTGCAAGACCAGTGATTTTCTCAAGGTACCATCTGGTTCTTGGAGCATTATCAGTCAATTTGACTTTCAAGAGCTCATCGCTTGCAAGACCAAAGGTGCTTACTTCTCCAGCATCAATGATGCCAACAGTGCTTTCAGGTTCTTGAGTTACGACAATTGCATCATCATCTTCATTTCCAGTTCTGATATGATTGATGCCTAAGGCTTGAAGTTTCTCTTCAGCCTCTTTTTGAGTCATCATCATAAGCATGATTCTGTCAGGACTGCTTCTAACGGTAATGAAATCTCCCTCTTTGGCTATATCAAACAATTCCATACCCTGCTTGACTGTAGCCAAATTTGTGTGGGTTTCAGCCCTTACTCTGTCTTCTCTATAAATATAAACTCTACCTTTACCGAATCCATCATTTCTCAAGGTAACTGTTCCTCTTTTACGTTCAGTGATTTCTTCCTTCTCCTTAGTTAAACCAGTCAATTCATAAAATCCGACAAATGAGTTGGATTCAAAACTGACTTCAATCTTATCATTTCTAATTAGTGAGAATAAGTGTTCAACTGATTTAGGAGAATTGAAGTTAGGTTCAAAAAGAACATAAGTGAACAATTGATTTCCTTCCTCTAAAACTTCATCCAAATTGGAACCACCTGTACTGTCCTTAACGGTACTGCGCTCAATTACAGGTTCAATGGCTAGGATTTCATCATCATCAGTGAGTGAGAATAATGTTTTTCTTCCACCTATAACCCTTGCAAAGACTCCACGGTCACTGTATTTTGGAACACCATAAACATTTCTGTGGTCATCCTTGACAAAAATTATGTGAGTGGCATCATTTGAAAAACCGGATAAGCTGATTAGAACCTCATTGTCAAAATATGCAAATTCGTCATGTGACGGTTCAAAATTAGAGCTTACAGGACCAATAGCCACTTCATTAGATGTCTCCCAACGAACATTATTAGAGATAAACTGAGAATAGTTTTCCTTGAAGAAATCAGTTAAAGGTTTTGATTTTTCAGAAACTTCCAATTCAATGAGAATACTTCCTTTAGGTGTTTTGATCTTATATTTGAGAATGTTACTTTGTATTTCACTTTCTCCTTTGATAAGACAAACGATACTTCCTTTCTTGTAAGGAGCATTTGAGATTTCAATTGCATCCTTGATGGTAGAACCTTCAGGAATATCCACATCTTCTCCATTAATCTTAATTAGCATAGGCTTGCCTCTTTTATCTAATAAAATAATAATCATCAATTGCAATTATAAAATAGGGTAAATCTAATTTAAAAAAATCCCCTATATTATAAATTAAATATATGTATATTTTTAATGATATAAAACAGTTTTTAAATAAATTTATAATAATAAAAAAAGAGCAATAAAT
>NZ_JAZNIB010000189.1:0-1672 GCF_045577275.1 Methanobrevibacter sp. | reverse complement strand
ATTTTATATAAATTTTTTTAAATTTAATATTTATTTGTCTAATAAAATTATTAATATAATTAATTATATTCGATTTTTTTTAAGAAAATTGAAAACTATTAAATATAAGAAGGTACAAAAAATTAATTGTCATATCAAAATAATATTTGATAATGAATATTGGAGGAATAATTTTGTCATACGTAGACGATGTAATTGAAACTATTATTGAACAAAACCCTTCCGAACCAGAATTCCATCAAGCTGTACGCGAAGTATTGGAATCCTTAAGGGTTGTTATTGAAGAAAATGAAGAAGAATTTAAGAAAAATGCACTTCTTGAAAGATTAACCAATCCTGAAAGACAATTCAAATTCCGTGTCCCATGGGTAGATGACAACGGACAAGTGCAAGTAAACACAGGATACCGTGTCCAATTCAATTCAGCTATTGGACCATACAAAGGAGGATTACGTTTCCACCCTTCAGTAAACCTCGGTATTATTAAATTTTTAGGATTTGAACAAATCTTCAAAAACTCATTAACCGGACTTCCAATCGGTGGAGGAAAAGGAGGATCAGACTTTGATCCTAAAGGAAAATCAGACAGAGAAATCATGGCATTCTGTCAAAGTTTCATGACCGAATTATGCAAATACATCGGAGCAGATACTGATGTGCCTGCTGGAGATATTGGTGTGGGTGGTCGTGAGATTGGATTCTTATTCGGTCAATATAAAAGAATTAGAGGATTATACGAAGGAGTATTAACCGGTAAAGGATTAACCTTCGGCGGATCTCTTGCAAGAACTGAAGCTACTGGGTATGGATTATTATACTTCACTAATGCAATGTTAAACGCAAACGATATTGATATTGCAGGTAAAACCATTGCAGTATCAGGTGCAGGTAATGTAGCTATTTATGCAATCGAAAAAGCACAGCAATTAGGTGGTAAACCTGTAACCTGTTCCGATTCAACCGGTTGGATTTATGATCCTGAAGGAATCGACGTTGAATTATTAAAAGAAGTAAAAGAAGTTAGAAGAGAAAGATTAACTGCTTATGCTGAAGCAAGAGAAAGTGCAGAATACCACGAAGGTAAAGGTGTATGGACAATTAAATGTGACATCGCATTACCATGCGCAACCCAAAATGAATTATTATTGGATGATGCAAAAGCATTAGTTGAAAATGGTGTTTTGGCTGTAGCTGAAGGAGCAAATATGCCTACTTCCATTGAAGCAACCGAATACTTACAAGAAAATGATGTATTATTCGCACCAGGTAAAGCTTCAAATGCTGGTGGAGTAGCTACTTCCGCTTTAGAAATGTCACAAAACTCACAAAGATTATCCTGGACCTTTGAAGAAGTTGACTCTAAACTTCAAGCTATTATGGAAAACATCTTTGCAAATGCTGCAGCTGCTGCTGAAGAATATGGAATGGATAAAAACTATGTAGCAGGAGCAAACATTGCAGGATTCCAAAAAGTTGTTGAAGCAATGAACGCACAAGGAATTGTGTAAATTTATTTTTAAGAGTTTTTAACTCTTATTTTTTTATTTTATTTTTATTATTTTCATCGTTTTTGAAGAGAGTTTATTTCATTGATTTTTTTTGGCTGAAAGTAGAGTCTTTTTTTTGTTAATGTGTTTTTGTGCAAAATCACTGTTCTCAAATTTTTATTGAT
>NZ_JAZNIB010000188.1:0-6200 GCF_045577275.1 Methanobrevibacter sp. | reverse complement strand
AATTTCAAAAAATGAAATTAAATAAATAAATTCAATTAAATTTATTTTAATTATTATTGTGAGGTTATTTTAATGTCAACCAAAGTTGTAGAACTTAAAACCGTAAAAGTCGGAAAATATATTGTATTAGATGGAGAAGCTTCTAAAGTAACTAGCTTAACCACTTCATCTCCTGGTAAGCATGGAGCTGCAAAAGCAAGATTAGAAGCTGTTGGTATTTTTGATGGTCAAAAAAGAAGTTTAGTAAAACCTGTAGACACTAAAGTTGAAGTACCTATTCTTGACAAAAGAATCGGTCAAATTTTAGCTGTTATGGGTGACCAAGTTCAAATCATGGACTTAGAAACTTTCGAAACCTTTGAATTACCTATACCTGCTGAATTTGAAGATGAAATCAGAGGTGCTGTAGGTACTGATTTAGGTGTAGAATATATCATTGCTTTAGGCAATATGAAAATCATGAGAACTAAAAAAGTATAATTTTTTAGTTTTTTACACTTTTTGCGGATTTTATCAAAAATCCGTTTTCAATCTTTTTTCAAATCAAATCAAATCTAAAATCAAATCAACTTTTTTTATTTTTTATTATTTCTATTTTTAATTAATTACTTGATTAACTGAAAGATTAATTAATCAAATAATTAATTGAATATGCAATTAATTTAAAATTAAACAAAATGAAATAGTGATATAAATGCTTTTTAATACTTTTGAACCAGGAAAATTTGCTTTTTCAGCAGAATCAATTGATCTATATGAATTGGATAATGAAAGTCAATCTAAGGATTCTGCTCTTTTTGTTAAGTCTAAAAAATGGGGAATCATTGGAGTTCCCTTTGACAGCACTTGTTCTTATCATCATGGTTCAAGGTATGGTCCAACAATCATAAGAGAAGCATCATTTGGTTTTGAACAGTATAATTCAACCTTTGAAAAGCTTTTGGATGGAGAATTCTATGACTGTGGAGACTTGAATGTAGTTCATGGAAACTGCAGTAAAACCTGCGATTCTCTTGAAGATGCTGTAGCTGAGTTGATAGGTTCCAATATCAAGCCAATCCTCATAGGTGGAGAGCATAGTGTAAGCATTGGCTCTGTTAAGGCATTGTGTGCTAAGGAGGAAAGCAATGACTTGTCTGATATCACAATCATCCATTTAGATGCTCACAGAGACATCATCGACACTTATATTGGAGAAAAGGATTCCCATGCAACAATCATGAGAAGGGTTCATGATTTAAATCCTAAGGAATTGATTCAAATAGGAATCAGATCATTTTCCATAGAAGAAAAGGAATTTGTTGAAGAACAAAAGAATATCTGCAGCTTTTTGGCTAAGGACCTTTTCGATGATTTTGATGCCCTTTTGGAAAAGTTGGATTCAATTGAAGGAAAGGTTTACATTTCCATTGATATGGATGCAATCGACCCTGCATTTGCCCCGTCTGTTGGAAACCCGACTCCAAATGGATTGCACCCGATTGATGTTGAAAATATTTTTGAAGCATTGGCAAATAATGAGAATATTGATGTCATAGGCTTTGACCTTGTAGAGGTTGCAAGTGATAAATTAGGTGATATTACTGCTGTTCTTGCAGCTAAAATAATCTATGACTTCTTGACTTTATTTGCTTAGAAAAGTGTTTATTTTTCAATTTCAATTATTATTTTTTTACTTTTAATTTGTTTGTTGTTTTTCAACAAATAATATAAATATTACTTAAACACATATCTTAATTATAATTTATTATTTACTATAAAATATAAATTTAAATCATTTTTACAAAATTATAAAAAATTAGGAGATTTTTAATGTATAAAAGAGAAATAGAATTGTCTGGTCATATCATTGATTCTTTAACTCTTCCTAAAACCATGGATATTATTATGGATAAGGGTGGAGACTTTGATATACTAGAGTTTGATATAGGAAAACGCAAATCTGATACTAGTAAAGCTAAAATAATGGTTTCAGCAGAATCTCCCGATATTTTAAATTCTATTCTTGATGAACTTAACTTTATTGGGGTTTCAATATCTGAAATTGAAGAGGTCAATTTAGTGCCTTCTCCAAAAGATCAAGTAGCTCCAGAAGGTTTTTACTCAACAAGCCATCATGTAACTCACATTTATTATAAAGAAGAATGGATTCTTGTAGACGAAATTGAAATGGACTGTTTAATCGTTATAGATGAAGAAAACAAGACTGCTAGATGCAAACCAATTGCAGACATTAAGAAAGGAGACTTGATTGTAGTTGGTAGGGAAGGAGTTAAAATCACACCACCTCAAAGATCAAGAGGCAAGCAAGGTGTATTTGAATTCATGAACAGTGAAGTTTCTTCTGAAAAGCCTATGATGAGCATCATCAATGATGTTGCAACTGAGATTAAGAATGTCAAGGCAAAAGGCGGAAAGATTGCGCTTGTCGGAGGTCCAGCTATTGTACATACAGGTTCTGCAGGAATCGTTGCACAACTTGTAAAGGATGGAATCATTGATGTTATTTTTGCAGGTAACGCTTTAGCTACTCACGATATTGAATGTGACCAATTCGGAACTTCCCTTGGTGTAAATGTAAAGACTGGTGAAGTTGTTGCTCATGGTCATACTCACCATATGAGAGCAATCAATAGAATCAACAGGTCAGGTTCAATCAGAGAAGCTGTAGAGGACGGAACCTTAAAGAGCGGAATCATGTATGAATGTATTAAAAATGATGTTCCATTTGTATTAGCAGGTTCCATTCGTGATGATGGTCCACTTCCTGATGTAATTACAGACACTGTAGAGTCTCAAAAACTAATGCGTAAATATGCTCAAGAAGTTGACATGGTAATAATGATTTCAACAATGTTACACTCCATTGCAACTGGTAACTTATTGCCTTCAAGAGTTAAAAGTATTTGTGTAGATATCAACCCATCTACCGTTACTAAACTTGCAGATAGAGGTAGTGCACAAGTTGTAGGTATTGTAACTGATGTAGGAGCATTCTTACCAGTCTTATACGATGCATTACAGGAAGAATAAATTTTTATTTATTTTTTCTTTTTTCTTTTTTTATTAATTAACTATTTTTGTATTTTTTACTATATTTTGATATTTTTTTTACTATTTTCTGCATTATTTTCTTATCAATTTTTAACTGTTTTTTTATTAGTTTCCATCCTCATTTTTTTTAAAAATCTCATCATATAGTTAATTTCATTAAGTTTTTTTAGAAACTTTTTTTATTAAGTTTTTATAGATTTTTATTTAGGTAAAAATTATTTTTAATTATTTAATTTAATAGTTAAAAATTATATAATTTTAAAATTTAATTAATGAGTTATATTTGAGTTAAAAGTGAAAACTAACTTACTTTTCTTTGGTGTTTAAAATGGATGAAAAGATTATTAATGTTGATGGCAATGAGATTATAATCACTGCAGAAGGTCTTGATGATATTGAGATAAGCGATATAATCATTGAAGATGCAGAAGAGCCTGAAGGGGATCTTGTTATCACTGCAAAAATATTGGAAGTGGAATTAGGTGAAGTCTATCCTGCAGTTGTGGTTGTTGAAGATGGCTATTTTAAGGATGTTATCCCAATCATAACTGATGATGACAGTTCCCTTGATTTGGATTATGAAGGTGTCTTGATACCAGGTTTCATCGATTCCCATATTCATATTGAAAGTTCAAAAATCACTCCTGCTAACTTTGCAAAGGCGGTTATTCCTCATGGAACCACTTCAGTTGTTGCAGACCCTCATGAAATAGCAAATGTTCTTGGAATAGAAGGTATTGACTTTATGATAAATGATGGAAAGAAAGCCCCATTTGATTTCTATTATGCAGCTCCATCATGTGTTCCTGCAACCCCATTTGAAACTTCCGGTGCAGTATTGACCAGTTCTGATATTGAAGAGCTATTGAAACGTGATGAAGTGGTTGCCCTTGGAGAAATGATGAATTTCCCAGGTGTTATTGCTGAAGATGAAGAGGTTCTTAAAAAGCTGGATGCCGCTAACAGGCTAAACAAGCCTATAGATGGTCATGCTCCACTTGTAGCTGGTGAAAATCTTGTGAAATATGCTTCATATGGAATCAGTACAGACCATGAATGCAGTACCTTTGAAGAAGCTATTGAAAAGCAAAAATTAGGTATGAACATTATGGTTCGTGAAGGTTCCTCTGCTAAGGATATGGACAGATTATTGGACGTTGACAAGAGATTGAACTACTTGATTGAAGAGGAAATGGCTGGAAATATTGAAATAGGCAATATGGATGAAGCATTAGCAGTTCCACCATTTGACTTCTTGGTTTGTGATGATATCAATGCAAGAGACTTGTCTAAAGGTCATTTGGATAATTTGATTAAAAAAGCCATCTCATTAAAGGTCAATCCAAAAGAAGCTATTAAGATGGTGACTTTAAATCCTGCAGAGCACTACGGTTTGAATTCTGGTGCTATAGAAACAGGTAAAGTTGCTAATTTTGTTTTGGTTGATGATTTAAGAAACTTGAATGTCAGCAAGGTTTGGGTTCATGGTGAGCCTGTCTTTGAAGACGGCGAAGTTTTGTTTGATGTAGAGCCACCTATTCTAAAGAACACCTTTGATTTGGATGAAGTTAGTCCTAAAGACTTTGATGTAATAATGGAAATGGATTATGTAAGTTCCTTGATGGATGAAACCACCAATGTCTTTGTTATTGAAGCTTATGATGGTGATTTGATTACAGGAAAATCAGAAGAGACTCTTTTGATAAAGAATAAGGTCATTCAGCCTGATTTGAATAAGGACATCATTAAAATAGCTGTTGTAAACAGATATGGTGGAAATAATTTGGCAAATGGTTTTATCAAAGGATTCCATCTTAAAAGAGGAGCATTCGCTTCTTCTGTTGCACATGATTCCCACAATATTGTAGTTGTTGGTACAAATTCAGAAGATATGGCAAAAGCAGTCAATCTGATTAGGGAAAAGGAAGGAGGACTTGCTGTTGTATCTGCTGAAGATGGAATCGAAGAGATTCTTGAATTGCCAATTGCAGGCTTGATGTCTAATAAGGATGTTGATTATGTGGGGTCCAAATTAAGTCATTTGATTGAATTGTCCCATAAGTTAGGATGTAGTTTGACATCTCCATTCATGACTTTGTCATTTATGGCATTGCTTGTAATTCCAAGCTTTAAAATAAGTGATAAGGGAGTATTCGACTTTGAAAGTTTTGAATTATCCTATTTGATAAAACAATATTTAGTTTAATTATTCAAAAATTCTTTTGGGAAAGTAAAGGGTAAATGTTTCCAATTTAGTTAAAATAGTTTAAAGGTCAAATCCTTGACCTATTAAATCCTCTTTTAGGATTTTTATGGATTCCTTTTCCTCATCATTTCCTACTCTTTTTATTATTCTTTCAGATTCCAAGAATCTTTCAAGGAAGTATTCTTTTGTTTTCTCATCCACAATGTTTATTCTTGAATAGTTTACCAAAGCTTCAATTAAAGCGTGAATTCCTCTGTTGATTGGTTTGGCGCATTTGTTTTTAATGTTTATTTCACGCACTTCTGCTTTTATGAAATTCACTCCAGTATCCTTGATTGGATCATTTTCTCTAAAACTGTTTTTCAAGCTTTTCACTTTGCATATTAAGTAGGCATCAGCATCAGTAATATAAGTCATTTCGCCATTTTCATTAGTTTCAGGGATTCTGCTTAAATATTCATCAGGAATTGTGTTTGTAGTGGCAAGAGTAAACATAAGCGGGCTGCTTGTGATGTTTACAATAAACTCTTCCTTTTCCTTAATGTTTTTTATTGTATTTCCACCTTCAAAAATCCTTAAAAAGAGTTCATCCTTTTCCAGCACTCTAACTCCAAAAGGAGCTGCATTGCTACGGCCTTCCTTATCTGTTGTAGTGATGATCGCTTCGTATTGCTGGCCTTTGAACATGCCTATTTCTGTTAAATCGATTTCCATTTTTTCCCTCAAAACCAACTATGGATTATTTTTTTAATTTATTTTCTTAATCTGATATGATGTTTATTATTTATTTATTTTATAATTTTGCTTGATTTTTTATTTTTTCGTTTTTCTTCTTCTTTTTCTTTTTATAATTATAAAAACTTTTTATATTATAAATAATAAAAATATATCTAATATATTAGTTAATGAGATTAATTAATAATAATTGAGATTAATTAAT
>NZ_JAZNIB010000187.1:0-24409 GCF_045577275.1 Methanobrevibacter sp. | reverse complement strand
ATATTATTGAAACATTGGAAAAATAGTTAAAAATAGTTAAAAATAGTTAAAAATAGTTAAAAATAGTTAAAAATAGTTAAAAATAGTTAAAAATAGTTAAAAATAGTTAAAAATAGTTAAACTTAAGATTAAAATTTAATTTTAATAAAAAAAAGTTTTTAAGAATAGTCTTAAGACTATCCTTAAATTATTCTAAATTTTATTTTATGGTTAATTTTGCAGTTTTGCTCATTGCTGCGTACATGTTGTTTCCAGCAAATTTAGCTGTGAAGCTGTATGTTCCTTTTTTGCTTAAGCTTACATTCACTTTTGCAACTCCTTTTGCATCGGTTGTAGCTGAGTATGTTTTGCCGTTTACGGTAAATGTGATCTTTTTGTTTGCTACAGGTTTTCCGCTTGCAGACTTGAAGGTTGCAGTGAGTGTTTTTGTTTTTGCACTTGCCTTGTATGTTTTAGTTGGAACTGTTAAGCTTCCTTTCTGTTTCTTTACAACAATCTTTGCAACAATGAATGAACCGTTGTAGTCATCATCTCCTAAGAATGCTACTGCAAATGTGTAGGTTCCTGCATTCTTAAGGTTGATCTGTAGCCTTGCTTTACCATCCTTATCAGTGACTCTGTCATATACTTGACCGTTGAATCCGATTTGCACTGGCTTGTTCTTCAATAAATTACCGTTTTTGTCCTTTAAGGTAATGTAGAAGTATTGGCCACTTCTTCCATCTGTATCGACATCAACAGCAGTTGTAGTCATGTTATTATAAATGATTTGAGTCTCTATCCTTGAACTAGGAGCCTTAGCTACCTCAAATTCATTATCCCCATTGACGCTATTGAGCAACCCGTCATCGTTCAATACCACACCAAGAGAATATTTGCCTTCATCCAAGGATAATGAAAGATTTCCTTTGCCGTCAACTACAAATATAGGATAATAATCTCCACTTACATTAATCATGTAAACTCCATCAACATTGGATTCAATGGAAACGACAACAGAGTTGTTTTCGCAATTTTCAACATTGACACTTAATTCCCTTGTGAATGGCAAGACTTCAAAGCTAGTGTTTGTAATGACTGTCTCATAGTTAGGATTATCAAAGGATGCCTTAGCATCATAGGTTCCTGGAGACAATACAAACTCAGCATATCCTTCTCCATTTTCAACATAAACAAATCTAGATGATCCATTTACATCAAGAGCATATGTCCCATCGACATCAGCTGTAATCTTTATGTCAACAGAATCTGGAGAATCCTCTGATGTATCTGCAGTGACAGACACCTTATTGATTCCCTTTTCAACAGTGAATTCAGCATTGGCAACTGAAGTAAGGTAATTAGGATTATCAAATCTTACATCGGTAGCGTAATCACCGGCATCCAAATCCAATCCTACATATCCCATCTTATCTTTCACTTCGACATCCACTTTTGTTCCATTGACCTCAAGAGTGTAATTTCCGTCAACATCTGCAGTTATAATGATTATTGACTGTTGTCCATAGCTGGTATTGAGAGCACGGACAACCACATTATTCTGAAGTGGAGAAACAGTGAAGCTTAAGGAAGTGACTCCAATGATTTCATAATTAGGATTGTCATTTGTGAAAAACGCTTCATAATTACCTGCAGGCAAATACAGGGTAACATTATCCACACCAGGACCATCGAATTTAAAATGCACAATGGTTCCATTGACATCAAGAGTGTAGTTTCCTCCAGGTTCGGCAACATTTACTGTGAAGACTGATGGGTTGCCATAATCAATATTACGTACATGGAATGATGCAAGGACATGACCTACACTTATGCTGAATGTGGTGGAATCCTCACTTTCAAAGTGTTTCTCATCACCATTGTTGATTACAGTAAAGTTATATCTGCCAACAGGCAAGACAGGAATGTCAAACCAGCGATAATCAATGTTTTCTTCTACAAATACAATATTTCCATCACTGTCGTAGATAATTACATTGTAAGTTGTAAGGTTATCTCCACTGATATAAATCTCATATTCATGAGGATATTCAGAATCATCGATTCCAGGAACATCTATGGATGAATTGGCTTTCAATATCTTGAACATCTTGGAATCTTGACTTGGAAGAGTCTCCATATTCCCCATATTGAAAACTGTAATCTTATAATAATTACGGCCAAGAGGCAAGTCAGCAATTGAAATATAATCCTCATCAGTCAAGTTATTGTCAATGTAAACAGTTCCATTTTCATCAGTTATGAGAACCCTGACTTCTTCAGATCGATTTACTATGTTGAAGTTAATCCTATCAGGAATATTTGGATAATTGTACTCCACATTATCATCCAAATCAATAGCAACAGAACTTGAATTCCTATTTAAAAATAGGTCCATAGTTGAAGCTATATAATCATAATAACTGTCGTCCATATGGTATGCATTGACCTTATAGATATAATGTTCCAAATCAATAGGATTGAACTCGACTCTTCCATCATCATCAGTTACCAAGGTCACATTCTTAACTATAACGTTTCCGATGTAATCGATAATTTCAATAGTGATGTTAATACCGGAAGTAGCCAATGTAGGAACTGAATCATCACTATTCACTACCCCTCCTTTCCAGTAAGTGACATTTTCAAAGGATACATTTCCCCACACAACAATTGCATTAAGATAATAATTGTTAGCAGTAAGATAAGCTACAATCCTATGATTTTCATAACTCAATTCCAAATCTGCAGTCACTGCCTTATTGTTGAGGAAAATGCTGTTTTTAACATCCATATTCATAGCTTCCATTGCGGAAGATGATGGAGCATTGTTTCCATCAAAATTACAATGATCTACTTTAGCATCAGCGGTACAGTGAACTCCTCCTGCATAAACGGCACTATTGTTAAAGAAATTAGAGCCTTCTATGGTACAGTTACCTTTAACTTGAACCGCACCACCTCTATTGCTGGCAGAGTTATTGATGAAAGTACAGTTCTCAATGCTAACTGCAGCATTGGATAAAACTGCACCCCCATTTTCTGCAAAACCATTGATGAAAACAATATTTTTCAAAGTGACATTTTTCGCTTCAATGTCAAATATTCTGGCAAGATGTTTTGCATCAATTGTATGACCTTGACCATCAACAACAAAATTATCTCTGGATATCACAACACCATCCTTATATTCACCATCATTAACTGAACTGTATACATAATCACAATCCAAGATCAATTCCTTGATGTCAGGATTGTCTATCCTATTTTGAAGTGTTGTGAATTCACAAACATCATCAGGAGTAGTTTTAGCTTTAACCTCAAATGGCACTTCGATTGAAGCTGGTATAAAGAATCCTACCCCATCAAATTGCACTATAATAGAATAGTTTCCAACATCCAAATCGCGAACATCATAATATGCATGCCCATAACCCTTGGAAATACTTCCTTGTAAAGATTCATTTCCGTATGAGATTAAATTTCCATTAATAGATTCATTTAAAAATGCCTCTACTAAAACACTGTCATCTTCCCCTTTAATAATATCGTGGCATTTAGCGGATAATTGAGGGTCTAAAAGAGTAATGTTGATATTAAGAACTTCTCTGCCAAAAATTTTGGCAACAATAGGTGTTTGGCCTACCTCCTTAGCCAATACTGTTGCACCTACGGCATTATTATTAACAGAATAATTGAACTCTCTGAATTTGGATGCATCATAGCTAAATGAAACATCTTCAGGATGAATGCATAATGTAGAAAGACGACTGCCGTAGAAAGTGGTAAATATGATTCGAATATTATTGTTTTCACCATTAGGGCTTAATTCATAGTAGGTTGTAATATAATCATAATCATGTGTCCATTCATCATAATCCTGACCAGCCCAAGAAGGAAGACGGTAACGGAAAGCATTATCCAAATTAGGACTATTTGTACCATACCAATTTCTTAGGCTATCGGACCAATGTCTTAATGAATATACGATTGTACCTGTGTCTGCAGTATTGCCAATGAAAATATTCTCATATGTTTTCACAGCGCTTTTTGAATATATTGCACCGCCCTTATCATCAGCCTTATTATCTATAAATGCACATAGAATATAATCAAATGTGTTTTCTTTTGCATAAATTGCACCTCCACTGCCTCCAGATGCAGTGTTTCTTATAAATGAAGAACCAGAGCTAGCCATAAATAATTCATTAACATATATCGCTCCACCATCATCTCCTGCCACATTCCCTTCAAAGTAATGAGGAGCTTCATGTGACACAAGAGAACCTAAGGCGCAAATTGCACCGCCATCAGTATGAGCACGGTTATTGATAAAACTGCTCCCATTAAGGATAAAATGGCCTTTTGAGAAGATTGCACCGCCATCTCCTCCATCACGGGCAACATTTGATTCGAAATTACAATGATTAATTTCTAATTCACCATTGGAATATATTGCGCCACCATCATGATTTTCAGCCATATTTCCGATAAAAGTGGAGTCATTAATTAACAATGCGTTCCCACTCCTATGATTTATTGCTCCACCAGAATCCTTGGCATAGCAATTTTTAAAGGTACAATTGAGTATGGTACAAGTTCCAGAACCTTCAATGGAGAGTGCTCCACCATTATCCCCATCATTATTATAACCATTAGTGAAAATTAGATTCTTAAAGGTGATATTTCCTGCCTTGACAACAATATAATGGTCCTTATGGTCTCCACCAGCCATATCAACAATATGTCCCTGTCCGTCAATAGTAATGTTTACGTCCTTATTGATAGTGGCAATTACCTTTTTATCAATTGTTTTGATGTCATAACGTAAGCGCATAGTGTTTGAATGTTCTGTTGGAATATCTTCTTGATATATGGCAGAGAGATATTGGCGTATTGATTCACCTTCAGGAGTGCCTTTAAGTTGCATATAAGACAAGAATAAGGAAAAGTCCTCAAAGTCGAAAGCAAAACATTCTAAATCAGGAAGGTCTGCTTCGAGATTTTCCGCACCAATTCCGGAAGCAGCAGCTCCAAGTGAAGAAAGTTCAGAACCCTCTTCAGCAACTGTTGAATCAATAGATTCATCTATCTGTGAGGAAAGTTGAGAATCTCCACTGCCGATATCATAAGCAGAATCATCTAAAATAAGTTCATCATCATTTACACTATCAGTGTCACTGATAGTCTCTTCCAGCAAGTCTTCATTAAAATTATTGTCTCCTTGACTTGCTTGATCATTTTCATAATTATTTAAAATTTCATTTTCATAATTTAAGTCAACATTGTCCCCTTGACTTAATTCAAAATTCGTATTTTCTAGCATGAAGGGGTCTGAATCATCAATTTCAGCTGCACTAGCACAACTGACCCCCGCTAAGATAAACACTAGCAAAATAGAAAAAATAGCATAATATTTTTTCATAGTTTTCCTCCTTTTTACACTAGTCTTTAGTGAATATTAGTAATTCTATAATTTATTATATATAAATTAAGATAATTTAAATCAAAGGACAAATTGGACAATTGAAAAAATAGTTAAATTTTATTCATGAAAGAACTATAAAACTATAAAAATCATATAATTGAAAAGTAAAAAGAAAAACTATAAAATCCTATATCAAAAGTTAAAAAAAAGTAAAAAAACTAGTCAGGACAAATACTCCCAACTAGTGAAAAAGTTTTGGTCAAGGTTTTTGACCGAAGGTCAAAAAGCTTGGGTTATTCATCTAAAATAACAGCAGGCTTAATCAAGTCACGTGGTTTGTCTCTCATTAAGATCATAGCTTCTTCGATGTCATCAAATTTGTCGAATTTGTGAGTGATTAATTTGGATGAGTCGAAACGGCCATATTCAATAAGATTAGCTAATTTTTCCATTCTAGCACGTCCACCAGGACATACTCCACCACGGATGGTCTTGTCAGCAAGTCCTTGACCCCAGGAAAGTCCGTCGATAGGGATGGTTTCAATACCGTCATAGTGCAATACGTTACCGATAATACCACCGACTTTAAGCACAGATAAAGCTTCAGAGAGGGTGTCTTTACCTCCTCCACCGATTACAACTTTGTCTACACCTTTACCATCAGTCAAGTCCATGATTTGATCTACAGTGTTACCGTTGTGGTAATCTACAATATCTTGAGCACCATATTCTTTAGCTACTTTAATAGCTGCTGGACGACTTCCTACAGCAATAAGGTGGGAAGCACCCATAATTTGTGCACCAGCTAATGACATAAGTCCTACAGGACCGATACCGAAACAAGCTACTGTATCACCAGGTTTGATTTCTGCAAGTTCTGCAGCATAGAAACCGGTAGTCATCATGTCTGAAATCATTACAGCTTGTTCTAAGCTTACGTTTTCAGGTAAGTGAGCCAAGTTTGCGTCAGCTTGGTTTACATGGAATTGTTCTGCAAATACACCATGTTTGAAGGTTACAAAACTCATACCTGTTCCCATACCGTAACAGTGTTGTGAGAATCCTTGTTCTGCAGGCACAGTTAACCAGTCAGGAGTGATAGCAGGTACAATTACACGGTCTCCAGGTTTGAAGTCTTTGACTTTGTCCCCTACTTTTACTACTTCAGCAGTAGCTTCGTGTCCTACTACACGGTTAGGTGCGTCACTCATGTATGCATGACCCCATACGATGTGTACGTCTGAAGTACATGGTGCCATAGCGAGTGGTTTACAGATTGCGTCGTAAGGTCCGCATTCATCAAGTTCAATGTCAACCCATCCGAGTACGTCTTGTTCGATTCTTGCCAATCCTCTCATTTTTTATATCTCCTAAATAATTATTTAAGATAGATTAATTCTGGGAAAAGCTGGAAATAATCATCTCTAATAATAGATATGTAAATAAATTATATAAATCTTTATATTTTTAATTGAATAATTTTCAGTGTAATTATATTAAACCTAGTTAAACAATAATATAACATGATTATATTTGAATATTATTTAAAAATATTCTAAAAATATATATTATTGTTTAATTATAATTCTTAAAAAATAACAAAAATTAAAAATTAGAATTTGAAGTGAACATTAACACAAATTGGCTCTAAAAAAGAATTAATACAAATAGATAAAATTTTTAAAAATAGCAATACAAAATGATAAAAAAATTTAAAAAACAGTAAAATTGAAATAAAAATTTTAATAAATAAAATTAAAAAAAAATAGAAAAATAAGTGATCCAATAGAATGCACTTACATTAATCTTCTAGAATCAGTAATTTCTGCACTAGCTACATCAGCTAAAGCGATGACAGCTTCTTCAGTAGGTCCAGTTCCACCTTCACCGTCTTCTACGATGAAAACAACATTTAAAGCTACTAAACCGAATGCAATAGGTTCTTCAGTAATTTCGTGTAATTCTGCATCTGCAGGCATTGCATCAGTGATTGCTGCTTTTAATGCTTCTAAATCTACTTCTGGGCTTTCAGGCATTACTTTTAAAGTGTTAACAACTTCTCCCATAATCATTCCTCCAATAATTCTGGATAATTAATTAATACAAATTAATTTAAATTAATCTTAAATACAATTTGATCTTTTATACCAAATTAAACTTATGGTCCTTCAAATCCGCATTCGCATTTGTAAGAGTGACCGAAAGTACGGCAACTTTCACATCTTGCGATAGGTTTACCACATTCTGGACAGTTGAATTGAACATAAGGTTCAATTAATGGTATTTCTTGTTTACAAGATTGACAGTATACTTTTTCCATATATATCACCAAATATATTATAAATATTTTAATTTATTAATTTATAAACTTTATTAATTTACAAACTTTATTAATTACAAAAATTTATAAATTTAATTTATTAATTTAATTTATTAATTTATAAACTTATGATTAACCTAATCTCATTTAAGCAATTAAACTTAAATTTTTCTTAAGTTCACCTATGAATTAATAAAAAAGACGGTTAATTATTCATTATGTATAAATGTATATTCAAAAGAATCTTCTGCAATTTCCCCATCACTTTGGATTATTGCTAAAACTCTTTCAGGATACTCTCCATTTACTACATAACAATCCAATCCATACTCAATCAGCAAAGTAGGCAACATCAAATCAATTGATGATTCATCAAAAGTCAGTAGTTCATTTACATCAATTTCCTTGATCAATTCTGCACCACTTAAGGACGGATCTTTTGTATATATACCATTTACATTTGTTGCTATTAAAAGCTTTGCATCCAAAAGGCTTGCAATGTACGCTGCAATAGAATCACTTGTGACATCCCAAGAATGTGCGAATGGCTCGTTCTCCTTTAGAATGTCTGAACAAATCATAATTGGTATCTTATTTGAATTAGATATACTGATTGCTTCTTCCACAGTATAGCTAATTTCTGTAAATGCTAATTTATCATTCAGCAATTTAGCCAAGATATCCATTGAATCAATAGCTGTTTCATGGGTTGCATCCTCTGAAAATCCTATCAGGGAATCATATTTCCTAATGAGATTAGCAAATTCTCCTCCGCCAATAACAAACAAGCAGTTTTGGCCTTTCAATGCATTTGCCAGTTCTATAGCTTTTTGTGGGAATAAACTTCCACCAATCTTAATAACCCATTCAATAATAATATCACAACTGAATGATGAATAGTTAAAATAATTTTAAATTCTTATAAAATATAGAATATTAAAAAATATAAAATACTTATAAAAATAGCATTTATTAATTATTTATTTTTAACATTATATATATGTTAGTATTTTTCAAACATTATGGGAGATAAACAATTAAAATATTTAAAGAATTAAATATAAAGAATAATCTGTAATATAAAATTAATAAATTAAAATTAAAAAAATTAAATTAAGAAAATTAAAATTAGAAAATTGAAAAACATAAAAAATAAACATTTAGTGATTTCATGATTAAAGTAGCATATTGTAATGTAAAAGACTTAGATTTGGAAAAGATTTACCCTATCTTACCGGAAAGCAGACAAGAAAAAGTGGATAATTTCATATTTGATAAGGATAAAAAGCTTAGCTCTGGCGTTTACCTTCTTTTGAAAAAAATGTTGGATGAAGAGAATATCAATGATCCAATAATAGAAACTGAAAAAGACGGCAAGCCATACATAAGCAACTATGAAAACATACATTTCAATATAAGTCATGCAGGCAGAATGGTTGCATGTGCAATATCTGACGAGGAAATAGGTATAGACATTGAAAAAATCGATCCTCTAATTGATATGAAGATAGCCCAAACTTTCTTCTACAACAGCGAATATGAAAACATCAAAAAATCAGACAATCGTGTTGACCAATTCTTCAAATATTGGGTTTTGAAAGAAAGCTACATGAAATATACAGGTTTAGGTTTCCTGTTGGATCTTGATAAGTTTGAAATCGTTATAGCCGATGGGGAAACCAAAGTAAAAAATCAAAACCCTGAATTGAAGGAAAATGAGGATAATGTCAAATTCAGTTATTTTGATTTGAATCAATATAAATTAGCTATCTGCTCAGAAAATGAAGCAGATGAGATTTTTGAATACAATCTTGAAGATTTATATTAAGATTCTATGAAAAAATATCCTAGATTTTGAAATGTTAGAACATTGAAAAAATAAAAAAAACTATTTTTAAAAAAATTAAAAAAAGATAATGAAAGTGAAATTTAACTTTCATTATTAAAATATTTTGTAAAGATATAGGCAAGTATTGATCCTGCAAAGTTCTGCCATACTGAGTATAATGCTCCAGGAACTGTTGCTAAAGTCAAGCTTGGGAAATGTGTTTTTGCAAGACTTGTAGACAAACCTGAATTCTGGAAAGCAAGTTCAATAGCCACTGTAATCATTTGTTTGCGATTCATTCCAGCAAGATATGCTACAAGGAAACCTAATCCGATTCCTATGAAGTACTGCAAAACAATTACTGCCATTATGATAAGTGAAGAGCTTATGATAGCCTCCTTATTTGCACCAATCACACCTGCAACAATAATCGCTATTACAACAGAGGATAGTGTAGGCAAATAATCCTTTAATTCTTCACAGAATTTAGGGAACTTGTAATTCAAGAGCAGCCCTATGCCAATTGGAAGGATAACTATCTCTAATATTGAAATAAACATGTCCACTGGATTGAATGCTATTTGATTTCCAATGAGTATTAATGTAATGATTGGAGTTACAATCGGTGAAATGACAGTGGATACTGCTGTCAAAGACACAGACAATGCCAAATCTCCCTTTGCAAGGAAAGTGATTACATCAGATGCAGTTCCTCCAGGAACAGTCCCCACAAGAATAAGACCTACAGTCAATCCAGCCTCAAGTGAGAACAGGCTTGCAAGAGCAAATGCAATCAGAGGCATAATGATATATTGTGCAGAAACTCCCACCAAAATCTCCTTAGGTCTTCTGAATACGGTAATGAAGTCATCTATCTTTAAGGTTGTACCCATACCGAAAAGAATTACACCAAGGAGAATATTTATGACGTTTATTCCCATGAACTCTTCTAAAACCCAATTGAAAGACCTTGGATCTATTAGAGCAATCACTACAGCTATCAAAATAATTATAAAGAAATATTTTTCAACTAATTTAAAAATTCTTTTCATAAATCTAATATTTGTTATATCTATTTATAAACTTTTAGATAAAAACAAGGAAAAAATAGCTAAGAAATTAGAAATAAAAAATAATTAAAAAATAAAAAAAGGTTAGAGAAATGAATCTCTAACGTTTAACCTTAACAGTTCTTTTTATAGTGTCTTTAAGGTAGGTGATGCTTACTTTATAAGATTTGCCTCTTTTAAGCTTTCTAATGACCTTCCTTTTGATGGTAACTTTTGCAACACCTTTACTATTGGTCTTTGCCTTGTAGGTTTTGCCTTTGAATTTAAAGCTTATCTTTTTGCCTTTCAATGGTTTTTTACCATTTTTCAAGGTTGCTTTGAGGGTAAATTTCTTCCACCATCTTTTAACAGTTTTTGTCTTTTGAGAACTTAAGACCTGTTTGACCTTAACCTTATTCTTAACTGTCAATCCAGCATATGATGCAGAGATTGTGTAGGTTCCAGGTTTAACTGTTTTAGGTATTTTCAAGCTTGCGACACCTTTCTTATTGCTTTTAACCTTATAGGTCTTCTTATTGAGTTTTATTGTAACTGTCTGTTTAGACAATAGCTTGCCTGTTTTGCCATAAACTTTGACGGAATACTTAGATCCATCAAAATAGTACATATTGACGTTCTTATTGCCTGCGATTCTTGAGAGAACCTTGACAGTATTCTTGATTGTTTGGCCCTTGTAAGTGGCAGTTATTGTATAGGTGCCTGGCTTAAGTGATTTAGGTATCTTTAAGCTTGCAACACCTTTACTGTTTGTCTTGACCTTATAGGTTTTCTTATTGAGCTTGATGAGAACAACTTGATTTGCACCAACCAGCTTAGCATTATCGCCATAAACCTTTACAGTGTATTTTGTACCATTGTTATAGTACATCTTAATGTTCTTATTGCCTGAGAATCTTGAAACAACCTTAATGGTGTTTTTAGACTGTTCTTTGGTTATTGGATTAAGAACTGTAATTACTTGATTAGAGGTTAATTTGGTAAATGGAATGCTAATGTAACCGTTATTGTCAGTTGTATAGGTTTTGGATTTTCCATTAACAGTTACACTGATTTTGGTATTCTTAATTGCTCCACCAGTGGAGTTCAACAATTGAACCTTGTAGGTATAATTGCTGTTTCTTCCTCTGCTTACATCCTGTGAAACTATTGTGCTTTTAATTGTTATTGGGAAAACAATTTTAGTTCCATTGTATCCTACCTCAATGGTGTAGTTTCCAGGTTTTAGATTTAGACCAATACCTGCAGTTCCATTTTCATCAGACCTGATGGTTGCCTTAATGCCGTTTATTTCAAATGTCACATCTTCATTTGGTTCGACAGTTACGGTAAATGGAGACTCATCAGTATAGTATTTAACTGAATTATTTGTAATTATGGTATTAGGGACAGCATAAACCTTTATTGAAGCGAATTCATTATCTACAGAAATGTCTTCAAATCCATCACCATAATCCACGAATGAAACGCCGTCTGGAATAATGTATCTGGATTCATCATGCACTGGAGCGAATTTTGTCTGAATCTCAACACGGAATGTATCTCCTTTTTTAACTGCAATTGACTTATCCAATTTTATGGTTTCATATCCTCTATGTGAAGATTTGCCGCTTTGGGAATATGCTGTATTGCCATTGACTTTTATAATGATCTTATAATTTGCGCCGCTTTCAGCGAAATAGGTTCCTACAGCAGAAATCAAATCGTCACCGGTAGCGTTGTAGACATTTGCATAAGCCTTAACATCCTCTGAATTTTCATAATTAAACTCGCACAAGATTACATCATATTGATAAACCTTATTGTATTGATAACCTTCATCAAGAACAAATGCTATTGGTGAGTTGATTGTTGCAAATGCTGTATCATAATATGAGACATAATAATATCCATGGTCTCCCCATTCTTCACCCCAACTGTTTTGAATGATCCATGCTCCATCCCCAGGAGGGGTCTTTATGAAGTTATTCTTGGAGTAATTATCATCCCAACCAACCAAGACAACTATATGATTGGATTGAGGACCTTCAAAATCGTCAACTGGCTCATAAAAATATGCTCCTGCAGTATCTGGATTATAATCATCCTTATATAGGGAATTTGGAGCATTTACAGTGAAGGTCAAAGCACCATATTTTATTAATGCTTCCTTATATACATTCATATCCTTTGAAAATTCCATTTGAGGTATTGCAACAAAATTCTGAAGGTGGAATTTATCTCCATCCTTAGGTTGAATAGCTATTCTTCCCACTTCATCAAAGTCAGATACATCCTCATCTAAAAATCCTCCTAACCAAGCTAAGAAGTAGGAAGCAGCCATATAACTGTCTCCACCATCTGTATTGAATATATCTCCATAAATGGAATACTCATTTCCATAAAATGAGATGGCATTTTTTGAGAAGTTTGCCTTCAAATTACCATTTGTTGCTTTTAATAATGCCAATTCAAGAGCTGTTGAAGTTCCAAAAGCCCAACAGGTGTCTGTTCCTAACTGATTTTTAATAGGTACAACAATACCGAAATCCGCAAGATTAAAGTAAGAGCTGTTGATGTAGCTTTCATCAAAAATTATAGGGTCATATTCAATATCAATAGGATTTCCTTCGAATACATAACCATAATCCTTTTGATGGAGTTTATTTGTGCCGTCAACAAATGTGTTGTTCTTTGTTTTGGCTGTTTCACCATCAAAAGTTGAATAGATGTTTTCACCATTTCCACTGAAATAGGAATTTGAAAAATCATATGATGAATCATATAAATAGATAGCACCAGCATAATCAGCCAAATTATTGGTGAAATTAGAGTTTGTGATTTTAAAACCCTCAACAATCCTATCGGCAAATATTGCACTACCATGATTTAAGTCTTCACTGATATTCTCTAAAGTGTTATCGAAAAATCTGGAATTGATGACTGTAAAGTCAAATGCATTGCTTATATAAATAGCTCCTCCACGATATTTGGCAACGTTATTGGTGAAATTTGAATTGCGAACATCTAAACGGGTTCCTAAATGAAGAATTGCACCACCAAACTCTGAAGAGCAATCAATAAATTCACAATTTCTAATGTGAGTCCAGAACTTCAAATCGGTAACCATTTCATTAAATATTGCACCACCATTTCTTTTTGATGAGACATTCATAAATGTACAATTTTCAATGACAATATTCTCCTCTATGTTCTTAAGGGCAATAGCTCCTGCAGTGATATTTGCATATAAATTCACAAATCTGCAGTTTTTAATATCCCCTTTTACATTAGTCCCAAATATGGCTGGAGAATATGTTGAAGTTAGATTTACAAATGTAGTATTCAAAATGGCCATTTTGGAATAAGATAGATAAATCACCCCATAATACAATTCCTTATCACTGACAAAAGATCCGTTAACTAATTCCAACTCAGAATCGTCATCCAAAAATATTGCGGCTCCCTTCTTTGCATAATTATTTATAAACTTATCACCACTACTCATAAAAGAAGTGGCATGCCCGCAAATAGCAGCCCCATTTTCAGCAACACAGTCAGAGAAAATGACATTGTTTGTGCTTATATCTGAATAGTTGGAAAAAATAGCGGAGCCTTTTGAATTCATAAATGTCAGATTATTGATTGTAAGTCCTGTATCAAAAAGCTTAAAAATGCTTGATTGACCTTTTGCATCGATATAATGATTATTACCATTAATTATTAAATCCTTCTTATTGATTGGAATTCCATTGATGAAGTTCCCATCAGTTTCAATATTGAATGTATAATCTTCAGTTAAGTTCAAAACACCAGTTGCAGAATTGATCTTAATGCTTAAATCCTTGAATGAAGTTCCTTCCCCATCTGTTAAGACATCTTCATCAAATGAGGAAATCTCCTCTTCACTATCTCCATCCCCAATCAATGAAGACTCCTGCAGTGTTATAATATCCTCATCAGCAACTGATCCATCCCCATTGTCAATTGGACTTAAGATGTTTGATGAATCATCCATTGCAGATGCTGTGTCCATTTCCATATTTACATCATCAGCGAAAACAGTGCCTGCAGACAAGCATACTGCGAAAATCAGCAATAATGTAAAAATAATCTTTTTATTCATAGTTTCCCCCAAAAGAATAATAATTTACATTTTATTTTAATCTTAATATATGAGTTTATAATAATTTTTTATAATTTTCATATAATAATCATATTTTTATATACTTTTATATAATTTTATATAACTTATATAATTTTATATAATTTATATTTCTTTAATAATTTTATATAATATTTATATTACTATATTTCAATCAAATATTATTTAAACCATTATATTTAATTTTTCTAAAAATCGGTTATTAATGAAAAAAAGAAAGTGAGAATGATTTTAAATTAATTCTGATAAGTTCTATAGTTAAAATCAATGAAAGGAAGATTGATGAATAATTGAAAACAAGCATGCCCTTTTTAAAAAAAGTTTATAAAACATAATTGATAAAAATTACTTTGTTAAAGGG
This sequence comes from Methanobrevibacter sp., assembly GCF_045577275.1. GTDB lineage: Archaea > Methanobacteriota > Methanobacteria > Methanobacteriales > Methanobacteriaceae > Methanobrevibacter. The sequence goes on along the minus strand of NZ_JAZNIB010000187.1, from coordinate 9,282 downwards.
TGTAAAGATATTCTCCAATAAGGAGATTGGCCATTTAAAATAAACCATATGACTTCGAGGAAATGAGATGCCATTGAAAAGATTAAAATATACATTTGATTACTGTAAGGCGAATCCAATAGGCTTCATTATAATTTTATTCTTGCTTGGATTGCAGGGATTCGATAACAGAGTAATTCATTCAATGGAAATAGAATATCAAATACCCTTGATAATTATTTCAATAATCACCACCCTTTTAATATATGGATATGGACTTGTAATCACTAAAGATACAATAAGGGAAGGGAAGAAACTACCTAAAATAAAGATTAAGGAATGCTTCATATTTGGAATTAAATCCATGATTATGATTACAATATATACAACTATTGAAGCATTAGCTTTATTGATTATTTCACTGGACTTCAAACTTCCAGAATTTCAATTGAAATTTGCATTGTCCCACATAATGGAAACAATGAAATTATTCTACATACATAATCCAGTGGCTACTCTTGAATTTATAATTTGCAGCATAATAGTAACATACGTTGTTGCATTCTTTATGGAAATTTCCCTTGCAAGACTTGCAGATGGAGGAAGATTGCTTGATGCATTCAATTTAGTTTCCATTAAACGTTGCATTGATACAATAGGTTGGAGGCATTACACTTTAGATTATACCAAGATTATGCTTTCAATTACAATTTTAGCTTATCTGCAATATGGAATTGACCATTTCAAATTGATGAATGGAGTGGTTGACTTGACCATTGGACTTTTAATATTTGTCATTGAATTCATTGGAATCGGTGCAATCTATAAGGATTATAAAATAAGAAAAGAGTGGAAAACACCTGTGGAAGTGGAAATTGAATAAAATAGAAAAACTAGTTAAAAATATATTAGAATAAATTAAAAAAATAGAATAAATTAGAATAAAATTAATAATTAAATAAATAACGAATAGCTAAAAATAATTAAAAAAAGTTAGATGATTATAATAATTTCAAATCACCAGTTATTTTATCCAATACATCATCTTCATCAGGACCTAATCCTAAAACAGTGACTGTGGATTTAGGCAATTGGGTTCTGCCTGCATCTGTCACCAAATAATATGCCACACCATTTGCTCTTGCAAGCTCCCTTAAATTATAAAGATCCTGCAATGAAGGTGCCTTTAAAACCACTTTTGCATAAGCCTCATTTTCCCATTTTCTTATTTTTTCCTTATCAGCTTGCTTATACGCACCTATGGCTGCATGACAGCATTGAGCAGCTATTTTACCTTTTCCCATCTTGATATCAGTTCTTACAATCATTACCTGTTTCATTTAAATCACATAAAATTAATTAAAAAAAAAGTTGAATTAAATCATATATTTTTATTTACTCTTATATTAAACTCAAAATTATTTAAATTTAACCAAAAAACAACTAAAAATAATTTTACAAATGTGATTTTACAATATTACACAAAATTATTATAAACTATTAAAAACAAATTATATTTATTATAAATTATTTAATCAAACTTATTATTTTATTATAAAGGATACGGAGATAAAATGAGTAGAATTTCTATTTTAGACAAGGACAAGTGCCAGCCTAAGAAATGTAACTATGTATGCATGCACTACTGTCCTGGTGTACGTATGGAAGAGGATACAATTGTAATTGATGAAAAAAGCAAAAAGCCTCTTATTTCAGAAGAATTATGTTCTGGATGCGGTATCTGTACCAACAGATGTCCATTCGGTGCAGTCAGTGTTATCAATTTACCGGAAGCTCTTGATGAGCCTATCCACCGTTATGGTCAAAATGCATTTGAACTCTTTGGTTTGCCAACCCTTAAGGACGGAACCGTTCTTGGTTTGCTTGGTCAAAACGGTATAGGAAAGTCAACCATCATGAGAATATTGTCTGGAGAGCTTATTCCAAACCTTGGTAACTATGAAGAGGAAGCGACTTGGGATAAGGTAATTGAATATTATAAAGGTTCTTCACTCCAAAACTACTTCAAATTGCTTCAAGCTGGTGAAATCAAGACTATCCACAAGCCACAAATGGTGGACCAACTTTCAAAAGTTGTTAAAGGTAATGTGAAGACCTTGCTTTCAAATGTTGACGAAAGAAACAAATTGGATGAGATTGTAGATGACCTTGACTTGAAGAATGTTCTTGAAAGGGACATGCAAAACTTAAGTGGTGGGGAACTTCAAAGAGTGGCTATTGCTGCAACAGTTCTCCGTGAAGGTGACTTCTACTACTTCGACGAACCTACATCATGGTTGGATGTGCGTCAAAGATTGAATGCAGTTAAGGTAATCAGATCCCTTGCAGAAGCAGGCAAATCCGTACTTGTAATTGAGCACGACTTAGCTACATTGGATGCTATGAGTGACAATGTGCACTTATTATATGGTGAACCTGGAGGATACGGTGTTGTCTCCGGTAATAAAGGTGTAAGGGTTGGAATCAATGCATACATCAACGGATTCCTTCAAGAGGAAAACGTAAGAATCAGAAAGCAACCTATCGAATTCAGCATCCGTCCGCCAACACCAGAGGATGATGGTGAAGTCTTAAGCGAATACAGCGACCTTAAAAAGGAATACGATGGATTCACACTTGAGGCAGAAGCAGGTAAAATTTATCATGACGAGATTGTTACTGCATTCGGTTCAAACGGTATCGGTAAGACAACCTTTGCAAAGATATTGGCAGGAGTTGAAAAACCTAGCGAAGGAGAAATATTAGAAGAGGTGGAGATTGCATACAAACCTCAATACATTGAATCTGACTTTGATGGAACTGCACAGGAATATCTTTTCGCAAATGCTCCTACTTATGGTTCAAACATATTCAACAGTGAAGTGGGAAGACCTCTTGCACTTGACAATTTGCTTGACAAAAAGGTCAAGAAATTAAGTGGTGGGGAACTTCAAAGACTTGCACTTGCTGTAACCTTGTCACAAGATGCAGACATTTACCTTTTTGACGAACCTACTGCATTCTTGGATGTAGAGCAAAGGTTGATTGCAGCTAGAGTCATCAGAAAGATCATTGAAAGCAGAAATGCAGCATCATTGATTGTAGACCACGATATCGTATTTATTGACTACATTTCCGATAGGGCAATGGTATTCAGCGGCGAACCTGGACTCAATGGTATAGCTTCCAAGCCAGCAGACTTAAGAACAAGCATGAACCAGTTCTTGGGAGACTTGGACATTACCTTTAGAAGAGATAAGGAAACCAAACGTCCTAGAGTAAATAAATTAGATTCTTACCTTGACAGAGAACAGAAAGAGCAAGGTGAGTACTACTACTTGAAAGACTAATTATCAAAAAAGACAATTAATCTAAAAAACATAACTATTAAAATTGAAAATTCATTAACTGGCTAAGTGGTGATTTTATGAACCCAATTGTTTCCATAGAAAATATATCTAAAAAATTTGATAAGAATTATGTTTTAAATGGAGTTACAATCAGCATCCCTAAAGGTTCAATTTGCGGTCTTGTTGGCCCTAATGGTGCAGGGAAAACAACACTTCTAAGAATCATCACATCTCTGCAAAAAGCAGATTCTGGCCAAGTTAATGTTAATACTGATGTTTTTAGCGGGCTTATTGAAGAGCCTGCCTTATTTTATGAACTGAATGCAAGCCAAAACATTAAACAACAACTTATTTTATATGGGCTTGAAGATGAATGCAATCCAAATGATTTCCTTGATTATGTTGGACTTGAAGATACGAATAATAAAAAAGTGAAGCATTTTTCATTAGGAATGAAACAAAAGCTTGCAATTGCAATGATGCTAGTTGGAAATCCGGAATTAATCATTTTAGATGAACCGATGAATGGATTAGATCCACAAGGAATCATTAGTCTGAGAAATCTAATTTTAAAATTGAATAAAGAAGGAGTGACTTTTTTAATTTCAAGCCATCTCCTTTATGAACTTGAAAAAATAGCTACTGATTTTATTTTTATTAACCATGGTGAAATCATATCCAAAATGACAAGCGAGGAATTCTCAGATGCCAATAAAGGATATATTCAATTGGAAGTAAATGATACAGATTCATTTAAGAAAGCAATGGATGATTTGAAAATTCCATACGTAGAAGAAGATAATTCTAAAATGAATATCTATTCCAATTATACTATTACTGATTTAATTATCAAACTCAATAGCTATGGCTGCATTGTCACAAAATGCTTTAATGTTGAAACTAGTTTAGAAGAATTTTTTATAAGGTTGATGGATGAAAATGACAAATAGAATTCTTAAAGCTGAATTGTACAAGATTTTTCATGAAAAATGGTTATATCTAGCTTGCTTCTTCATGATAGTATTCTCTATTGGATTTATCCTCATGCAGAAGACAGCGATGTCATATACTGTTGGAATAAACAGGGTTCTCTTTTTGCCAATGGTAATGTATGGAATTGTAATTTCCGTATTGATCAGCGTTTTTGTATCTGAAGAATTCGATGACGGATTCATTAAAAACAAAATCATCGCCAATAATAACCGTAGAGAAATATATCTTATAGGATTGCTATCAAACCTCATTGCATCATTAATAGTCTATCTTATAACTGCTTTATTCACTTTGATTGTTTCATATTTCCTATTTTCAATAAATATCTCCATTTGGGATTACATTTCCTATTTCATATTTGGAATTTTTATAATGCTTGTGTTCGTAGGAATATTCTATTTAATCTCAATAGCTGTAGGGAAAAAATCAAAGGCAATTATCATAAATATGGGATTAGCATTCATACTGCTTATAGCAGCTTTAATTTTGAATGGAATGATAATGACAGAGGATAATTTCCTTATCCAATTACTATTTAATCTAAATCCATATGGACAAACAGCACAATTAACATCAATGGAGTGTTTAGATTTTAGGGAATCCATAAAAATCGATACATTTCTCTTTATCATATTCTCAGTATTAGGAATTAGATACTTTAATAAAAAAGATATTAATTAATATTTTCTTTAACTTTTTTATTTTTTAAACTTCTTAAAAGTTTTATAATGTGCGAATAATCTTACATGAAATTACATGAAAAGTATAAAGAAATAGTTTAAAATCGATCAAATTAAAAAATAAGACAAATAATGAAAAATAAAAATTGTTAAAAAAAAAAGAAAAAATTAAACTAAATAATAAAATTATTTAGTTCTTAAAGCTTCTACAGCAAGTACAAATTCACGAGCAAATACCTTGACCTTTTCTGGTTCGATTGAGTAGCTTACTCTTAAATAATTGTGACCGAATGTATTACTTGTATAGGAACCTTGTCTTGTAAATACCTTTTTGCCAATGAGATATTGTGACATATCTTCAGGATCGATTCCTGCACCAGACAAATCAATTCCCATCATGTTTGCACTTGATGGATAAACTGGCAAGAAGACTCCTTCACATTGGTCAACCGCTTCCTTGATGATCTTTTGATTTTCAAAGGTGGTGTCTTTGACTCTGTCAATCCATTGAGGTTTGGTTTTTAATGCAGCTATTGCACCAGCTTGTGCAACCATATTTGTACCTACATCATTAATTATAATGCTTTTTACAACATCAATGACTTCATCACTTGAAATGATAGCTCCTAACCTTAAACCTGCCATACCAAATATCTTGGAGAAACTGTAGCAAGTGATAGTATTGTTTGGAGCATATTTTGCAGCAAGAGTATGCTTTTGAGCAAAGTCTCTGTAAGTTACATCATGCAAAAGGAACAAGTCATTTTCTATAGCAATCTCTGCAAATTCCTTAATCTCTTCTTCAGTGTAAGAGCTTCCAAGAGGGTTCAATGGATCAATTAAAAGAATGACTTTAGTGTTCTCATCCATATTTTCCCTAACTAATTTAGGAGTTAACTTATAGTTGTTTTCTTCACTGTAAATCTTGACTTGCCTTACTTCATTTGCAAATCTGCTTGCAAAATTGTCAATAATAAGATATCCTGGATCTGGAGTAATTACATTATCTTCAGGAGACAATACAGCGTTCATGGCCAAGTATAATGATTCAGTTGCACCTGCATTGACATATATACTTAAATCTTCCAAGTCCAAATCTTTTAAAATCAAAGATTGCAATTCTGTAAAACCTTCTGGAGGTGGGTACTTGCAGTATTCGTCACTACCAATGCAATCAATCATTGCTTGCTTAACTTCATCATTGTGACCAATATGCAATTCATTTGTATTTTGACCCATCCAAATCATTTCTTTATCCTTAAAAACAGCTTCAAAAAAGTGATTTGCAGATTCATAACCATCTGGAATAATCTTAGCTGCTTTTGCATATTTCTTCTTTTGGATCATCTTATCACAAATCCTATATTCTATTAATAAAAATAAATTTAAATTTTAGTTAAGTAGTCAGTTATAATCAAATTATTATGTTTTTAACTAAACATACAACATTATATTATATATTGCAAGTGCCTTATAAAATTATTTATAAAAAATAGGAAAAATAGAGTAAATTATTTGAAAATGATTAAAAATTAATAAATTAAATAAAAATAGTAATAAAAAGCTAAAAAGAAAAGTGAAAGGAATTGAATTACTCAATTCCATTATTAGTTATCAAGAAATGAACAGCCAATCCTTCTCTTTTTGTCTTATGTCTTTTCAAGACAGCAATTCTTTGATTGGTTCCTTCTTCACGTTTGAGTTCAATGATTATCTTGCTTCTGTATTGAATGATTGTTCCACCAACAGGAGAGAAATCCTCCTCGCTTTCCTCATCAAATGAAGCATAAATCTGATTGGTAACAAGAACTGCAAGGTCATGATTGATAGCAAGTGCAGAAAGCATCTGCATCTGTTTTCCCAAAAGATGAGATTTGGTGTTATCATCCTCAACCCTAAACAATGCCACAGCTGAATCCAATATTATTAACTCAACATCTGCACTGTTTGAGGATATCCATGATTCAATAAGGCCAAGATCCTCTTCCTGCTGCTTGAATGAAGTCGGTTCAAACACAATGATGTTTTTAGCAACTGTATCAAAATCCTCACCAGATATTTGCCTTATCCTGTCAACTGATATTCCACCTTCAGTATCAATGTAAACTACCTTTTTTCCTTTCTTAGCAACATTAATAGCTATATTTAGACAAACATTGGTTTTACCTACACCTGGAGGGCCATAAACTTGAGTGATTGTCCTTTTCTCAATCCCTCCATCCAATAATTCATCTAAAGGAGAGTTAGTGGAAATCTTTTCCTGATTTGTCATGTTTGATAATATTTTCATTTCTGTCCCTTCATAATAATAAAATAATTTAAAAACTTTTTTAATTTTACTCCGTAAACATAATATTTATTTGGATATATTTAAAGTTAATTTTTTTAGCTATTTTGATTTGCAACTTAATGTAAATATCATAATAATATTGTAAAAATAACAAAAGAGCATTAATCTAGACCAGTTTCTCCAAATCCTCTTTTAGTGAATCCATATCATTTGAATCAAATCCATTCCTAACCAATGTTGGCTTGGATGAACTTAAGTCAATGACAGTAGATGGCTTTGCATCACCTAAATCACCAACATCAATGACTAAATCAATATCATTTCCAATCTGCTTTAGAATATCCTGTGGATTTGATAATGTGCATTCATTGGTAAGGTTTGCACTGGTAGTTGTTATTGGAAACAGGCTTGCAAGAGCCCTTGCTATCTTATAGTCCGGAATCCTTACTCCAACCTTAGAGCTTGCACTGACATATGGAGACACCACATTCTTCTTATTTAAAATAAATGTAAAAGGTCCAGGCAACCATTTGTTTATGATCTCCCTTGAACTCCTATTCAAATCAGCAATCAGTTCCAAGCTTTCTGTGTTTTGAACCAAAACAGACAATGGCTTTGATTGATCTCTCTTTTTGATTTCATAAATCCTTTCCACTGCATCATTATTGAAAATATTTGCTCCTAATCCATAAACGGTATCTGTAGGATAAAGGATGACTCCCCCACCTGCCATTATCTCAATGGCTTCACCAATTAAATCCATATCAGGATTTTCATCGCTCATCTTAAATATTTTCATAATACCATTCACCGTAAAAAGTAATCAATTTAAAAAAATTTTACCAATAAAAATCTAAACTTTACTTAGATAATCTGATTAAATATATATTAGTTAATCAATATAATAAAATTATGCTTAATAGTTTACGACCATATCTTACAAAATTTTTAGAACCTTTAGCTAGTCGATTAAATATCAATCCAAATATTGTGACAATAATCTCCCCATTTATTGCTATAATATCTGCAATATTCTTTGCAAGCGGAAATCTTATTGGAGGAGCATTATTTATCCTACTTAGTGGATTTTTGGATGTTGTTGATGGTGCGGTAGCAAGATACCACAACAGAGCAAGTCCATTTGGAGCATTTCTGGATTCAACCATGGATCGTTTTGCAGATGCAATCATATTCATAGGTATCATATATGGAGGATATTGTGATTGGCTCGTTGGAGTATTGGCTATTCACTCTGCAATTACAGTCAGTTACGTAAGGGCAAGAGCAGAATCCCAAGGAGTGGAATGCAATATAGGAATAGCTGAACGTGCAGTCAGAATGATAATCTTGATGTTAGGTGCAGTGATTGCTGTAATTTTCCATTCAAACATTATATTCACATACTTCATTTACATACTTGTAATTCTCTCATACATTACAGTCGGACAAAGAATATTGCATGTATGGAAAGCATTGAATGGACCAAGAGCTCCAAAACAAAGAAGATTAAATTAAATTAGATTAAATTAAAAATGTTTTAAAAAATAAAATTTAATTAAAAAATTAAATAAAAATTAAAGAACTGGAAAATGGAAATTGTTCGAGGATTATAAAATGAAAGACTTGGAAAGTGAAGAGAAAATTGCAATCGATATTGCCAAACTTGAGAGAAATTTGAATCAAGTCAAAGACATTACATTCGAAGGTAAAGAGAAGGAAGTTTATGACAGGGCAATCGATTACTGGAATGATTCAAAATATTACTTAGAGAAAAAAGACACAAGAACAGCTTTTGGTTGCATTGAATATAGCCACGGTTTACTCGATGCACTAAGAATGATTCATGGATTAATTTAATTGAATAGACGATTAATTAAAATATGGTTTAATAATGTAAACTATAAAATAATCAAAGTTTATTACAATAATATTTATCAAAATGAAAACTTGAAAATTTCGATGAAATTGAACTTAATATTTTTAGAAATTT
>NZ_JAZNIB010000186.1:0-7287 GCF_045577275.1 Methanobrevibacter sp. | reverse complement strand
TCAAAAGAATTCTTAACTTTAAATTTTCATTACTTGGAGTTTGAAATAAACTCTAACATATATTCTATTTTTAGAAATATATAATCTTTATTATTTTGAAGGTAAAAAACTACCCAATGAAAATATTAAACAAAAATTTTTTTAAAATTCGACAACAGATTACAAATTTATTTCATTAGCATTATGAAAATCTTCAAGATTTCTAATGAATATTTAAGAATATCTCCAGAACGTTCTCTAAAGACCCCAAATGAATATTTAAGAATATCTCTAATTTTGGTTTTCATTTTATGCCTCCAAGTAATGAATATATTTTCTGCAGGCATAAAAAACCTTCAATTGATACTTAATTTTCATTATAAATAAATATTATAGTTTTTGTAGGAGTTAACTTTCATTTAAATTGATATATTATAATTATTCAATCAAATTGATGTTATTTCATAAAAATAATGGATTTAAATAAAATTAGATATTTTTGATAAAAATAGTTAAAAATAGATAAATTAGAATAAAATTAAAAAATAAAAAAAGAAAGAATAGATTAAATCTATTCTTCACCGCCACGACCAGCAAATTCTTCATTGAGTTTGTATAATAAAGATTTGTCGTCGCCAGCTAATTTGAGTTTAGCTAAGTTTTCCATAGCATTTTCTTCTTCTTCAACTTGTTCTTCAACGAACCATTGCAAGAAGTTGTTGGTTGCATGGTCTTTTTCTTCAATAGCTAAGTCAACTAAATCATTGATTAAGCCGGTAACCATTTGTTCGTGGGATAAAACATGTTCGAATGCTGCAAGTGGAGAGTCCCATTCGGTTTGTGGAGCTTCAATTGCAGTAAGGGTTACGCTTGCCCCTCTTCTAATGATGTAATCATAGAATTTCATTCCATGTTCTAATTCTTCTGCAGCTTGTACTCTCATCCAGTTAGCAAATCCTGCTAAGTCAATGTCTTCAAAGTATGCTGCCATAGATAAGTATAAGTATCCGGAATATACTTCTGCATTTAATTGAGCATTTAATGCAGCTTCCATTTTTTCATTTACCATAATAAAAACCTCAAAATTTAAATTTATTCATCCACAAAATCTGCTTTTGCTGCACCGCATAATGGGCAAGTCCAGTCATCTGGTAAGTCTTCAAAAGCAGTTCCTGCTTCAATGCCATTGTCAGGATCACCAGCTTCAGGGTCATAAGTGTATCCACAAATGTCACATACCATAGCCATATTTTCACCTTCAATATTTAAAAAGATTTATCTTACATACTATAAATTAATAAATTTAAAAAAAATTTAATAAATTTTAAAAATTTAAATTATATGCTTAATTTATAATGCTTAATTTATAATGCTTTAAACATATTTTTTACAGCACCGCATAAAGGGCATTTGAAATCATCTGGTACGTCTTCCCAAGCAGTTCCTGCAGCGACGTCTCTTCTGGATTCACCTTTTTCAGTGTCGTATATGTATCCACAAACAGTACATTTGTATTCTGCCATGATTTTACCTCCAATAATAATTAATAATATTTATAATTTTAATGATATATAAAATGTTTTATTTTATTGCAACTTATTTTTAATCTCAACTAAAGCAATATTATTTAACCAAAATTACAGGAACCTTAGAAACTTTTAAAGCATTTTCAGCCACACTTCCAATTTTAGCATAATCTATATTCTCTTCATTGTCCATAGACTTTCCAAAAGCTCCAAAAACAGCAATGTCAGGGTTGATTTTTCTAATCATAGTAGCCATGTCTTGAATAGGATCTGCAGTGATTATATGTTCCACTACAACAACATCCTTTTCCTTTCCTTTCGCTGTAATATCATCCAAGACTGCTCCACCAGCATCATCCAAGTCATCATATGTAAAGTCCAATGCAAAATCCATAACATATAAAGCAGAGATTTTTGCACCGTATTTGCTTGCTAAATCAATAGCTAAATCTACAGCTTTGTCCCCACATTTGGAACCGTCGCTAGCAACTAAAATATTCTTAAACATATTATCCTCTTGAAATAGAAAAAATTATCTTAAATTAAATTCAATGAAAAGTCTTAATAAAAAAATAAAGAAATGACGAAAAAAAATAAATAAAATAACTGATTACATCAAGTAATCAGCCTTACAGAATCCAATAAAGTCATCAACTAACCTATCAACATCTTTAGTGTCATCCTTAAGAAGACCTTGGTCAATGAAGATAGCTCTGTTACTTAATTCCCTTATGAAGTCTGTGTTATGTGAAACCATTACAATTGTGGTTCCAAACTCTTTGCAGATTCTCTTAAGTGAGTTAGTGACTGTTCTTAAGGTTTTTGGATCCAAGTCTCCAAACGGTTCGTCAAGCAATAGTATGTCTGGTTTGGATACAAGTACAAGTGCAAGCATAGCCCTTACCTTTTGACCACCAGACAATTCGAAGGATCTTCTTCCTAAAATGTCTAAAGGCAAGTCAAGCGCTTCAAATAAGTCTGCAACTTGCTCTGCAATTTCTGCTTCAGGGAATTTAGGGAACAATTCATCTAATATACTTGGTTCAAGCCCTACTTGCTCAAGACGAGCTTTAGCTTCTCTTTCTGGAAGGTCAGTCAATTGATACAATGCATCAAGCAAGATATCAGGCAATCCTTCTTCCTTAGCCCTTTCTTTTGCTTCCTGAACCATATCAAATCTTTTGTAACCTAGTTTCTTGGCTAATTGGCTTTGAACGGTAGCCCAGTATACCAAAGCGAATTCCTGATGCATGAAACCTATGTTTCTTCTAACTTCCATCCTGTCAAGACTTGCTTTTCTGATGTCTACCCATTTGGTTACAGCTTCTCCATCCTCTTCTTTTTCAAGCTTGAATAGGACATCTCCACTGTCAGGCACATCCATACCCCCTAACATACGAAGAAGAATTGTCTTACCTGCTCCACTTGGACCGACTAATGATAGAACATCTCCTCTCTTAACTTCAAAGCTGATGTCCTTCATATGCAAAACATCTTTACCTTTAAGCAAATAGAACCTTTTATCCAAATCACATGCTTTAATCAAGGTTTCATCTGTGGATTCAAGCTCAATGTCAACAGGGTCTTCAATGTCAGATAGGAACTCATCGATGATTTCATCAACATCTCCCTCTTTAGCTATTTCACCATCTTCCAAAAGGATTACCCTTTCAGCTAAGAATTTATGAATCTCAGGCAAGTGTGATACTAAAACAATAGTGATGTTCAATTCTTCATTGATCTTTTTAACAGCATTCAAGATTTCCTGTTTGGTTTTAGGACATGCCATTGTAGCAGGTTCGTCAAGGAGCATGACTTTAGGCTTTTTAGCAAGCTGTCTTGCCATAATGAGTCTTTGCTTTTCACCACCACTTAATACAGAAGCCAAGTGGCCTGACTTTTCCTTAAGGCCTACAAGTTCCAATAGTTCATAAGCTTCCTTATCGAATTGGTCATGAGCCAATTCAAAGTCAGTTCCTGCCTCATCTCCGTATTTTGCACCGTATAATTTCCTTACAACATTGTCAAGAACAGTTTCAGGCCAAATACCAAAAGACCTTTGCAAGTGAATTGCAGTTTCCTTTTTGACTTGATTGAAATAAAATTGAGTGGAATCCGGCTTTAAGGTGTATCTCTCTACTCTAACTTCACCTTCATCAAATTTTTCCACTCCTCTTAATATTCTTAAAAGAGTTGTTTTACCGGAACCGCTTGTACCTAAAATACCTACGATCTCTCCTTCTTTAACTTCAAGATTAATGTTATTTAGGGCTTTCACTTCTTCCCCATTATCTAATTTATATGATTTAGAAAGGTTTTTAATACTTATCATTATACCACTATTTGAATTTTTAAAAGATTATTATTAATTAGGATAATTAATTTAATAATTTTTTTAATTTTAAATATTATTAAAATATTTATACATAATATAATATTAAATTTACCTATATTTAAAACCTTTTCAAAATTCCTAAAAAAATGAAAAATAACGAAATTAAAGCAATATTGACTGTAAAATAAACTTTATTTATTCATAATTGATAAGATTTAAATAATATAAATCGTAAAATAAGATTAAGGGTTTACACCTTTATGTAAACTCCTTTATTGGGAAATTGAAACGTTGAAGAATCCTCCTTTTTGGATTCTTTTAACGTTAACTATTACTTGCTATTTTTTTATAATTAAAAATTTTAACATACTTTAAACTATTTTTCATACTAATTTTAAAAAAAAAAACTAGTTTTACATAATCCAATTTAATATAAATATTCTAAAAAGATTGTTTTTTACAAAATAATAACAATATGATAATTAAAAACTAAACAAAAGGCATAAAATTGGTTAAATTTATAAATAATTAATTTAAACTATTATCAAGGTTTCGGTATCTAAAATAAATCCTCAATTTCCCAAATAAAGGAGGTGAAATTATGGTCGTGACTTTGAGACAAGTTTTGCTTGTTTTCCTTTTCATTATTCAAATGATCTTAATTTTCATTGAATAAACTGTAGTTTCACGATAGTCGAATTTTACAAAAAGTTTTATAGGTATGATTTAACCTTAGATATCCTTTCATCCTTATTAAAAATAGATAAAATTAGTTAAAAAATGAAAAATTATAAAAAAAAGAAATTTAGAATTCAATTGGATAGAATTCTGTATAAGTGGAATTTCTCTCTATTGGAACTCTTCCCAAGTCATTGACTAATTTAGTTAAGTCCCTAATACTTGCATTTACACCATCCGGAGCTCCTGAAGCTTCAGACAATTCATCTCCACCTAAAGTTCCGCCTAAGTCATTTGCACCGGCTAAAAGTGAAACTTGAGCAAATCTGAATCCCATCTTTACCCAAGATACTTGAATATTTGGAATGATGTCCCTAAACATTAATCTTGCTACTGCATAAAGCTTTAGGTCTTGAGTACCTGTGGCTCCTAAATCCCTTTGTCCTTCAAGGAATATCGGTGAGTGCTCATGCATGAATGTCATTGGAATGAATTCATTGAATCCGCCAGTATCGAGTTGAATCTGTCTAAGAATATCTAAATGTTCCACTCTCTCTTCAAGAGTCTCTACATGACCATACATCATTGTTGCAGAACCTGTAATTCCTGCTTCCTGAGCTATCTTTACTACATCAATCCATTCTTGAGTTGATACCTTTTTAGGACAGATTATCTCTCTGGATCTGTCAGTCAATATTTCAGCAGCAGTTCCAGGTAAAGTATCCAAACCTGCCTTCTTCAATATCTTAAATGCATCTTCTACTGGTATTTCACTATTTAATGCAGCATCTCTAATCATGGTTGGAGAGAATCCATGAATTTCAACATCAGGATAATGGGACTTGAGCAGTTTTAAGATATGCTCATAGTATTCAACAGTTGCATCCTCAAGCACCCCTCCCATTACAGTGAATTCACGGGCACCATCTCGATAGCTGCCTTCAGCCTTTTCCAAAATGCCTTCATCATCCAACAGATATGCTTCAGGGTCGTCTGGATCTTTACCAAAAGCACAAAATCCACAACGGACATGACATATATTTGTGAAGTTAATGTTACAATTGTTGATAAAAGTAACCTTATCTCCGACAATCTCTTCACGCACTGCATCTGCTGTTGCCAAAAGCGGATAGATTTCTGAACCTTTTAGATTCATCAAGTAATTCCCATCTTCAACTGAGATAGGCTCATCAAAAGCGCTATCTAATATTTTCTTAGTTTTGGATGCCACATTAATTCTATTATACATAATTTTAAATCAGTCTTATATTACATATAAAGTTTTCTATGAAAAATAAAAAATAATTAATTTAAATTTGTTAAATGATTTAATTTGAATTAAAAATTGATTAAATAATTAATAAAGATATATAAATTATTATTAATTAAATTAAGACAAAAAATAATTTTTATTAATCAAAATGTTTAATTTTATACATTATTGAAAATCTATTTATAATGGGTTTTGATAAACAAATACTAATAATATAAAAGATAAATATTATTGCAATGAAAAACGTAACACGTGGCTTATTAATCGGAAGAATGCAACCTGTTCATAATGGCCATATCCAAATTATAGAGAAGACATTGAATTATGTCGATGAAGTTGTAATTGGTATTGGAAGCGCTCAGTTAAGCCATGAGCTAAAAGATCCATTTACTGCAGGTGAAAGGATTATGATGATGACCCAAGCATTGGATGATGCTGATATCGACCCTAAAAGATATTACATAATACCTATTGAAGACATTAATAGAAATGCCTTATGGGTTGCTCAAGTCAAGATGCTGACTCCTCCTTTTTCTAAAGTATATAGTGGAAATGCACTTGTCAAAAGATTGTTTAAGGAAGAGGGATATGAAATCTATCAGCCTGAATTATTCGATAGGGAAGTATTGTCAGGAACTGAAGTCAGAGATAGAATCTTAAATGATGGAGACTGGCAATCTCTTGTTCCTAAAGCTACTGCTAAAGTAATAGAAGAGATTGATGGTGTCAATAGAATAAAAGAATTGAGCAAGAAAGAATTAAGCGAATTATAATTCTTATTTTATTTCTATTTTTTTAGAAAAATTATATAACAATCGTTATATTTATTAATAAAAAAATTAAATATATTAATGGAATAAGACAAATTAACTTTAAGTATAAAACTTAAATTTATTTTATTCATTATTTATTAGGATGATAAAATGGTAATAAAAATTGTAGAAAAAGACGAAGAATACTTTACTATCGGAGATTTAATTGCAGACATTAAAAAATCACAAAGAGTGGATGAAGCTGGAGCAATTTACAGTTTTGAAGGTATTGTAAGAGGAACTGAAGAAAATAAAACTGTTGATAAACTCACTTTAACCCTACCTGATAAAGAAAAAGGATTAGCAGAAATAGAAGCTATTGTAGAAACAGCTAAAGTTAAATATGGCGTTTTTGAAATTAGTGTAATTCATTATATTGGAGAGTTCTACACCGGAGATCAATTGTTCTTGGTAGTAGTTCTTGGTCCTCACAGAGGAGAAACTTTAGAAGCTCTCACAGAAGTTATCGAAAGAGTAAAACATGAAATTGACTTTAAGAAAGAAGAGCTTTCCAATGAAGGAACTAAAATTATAATGGCAGGAGGATAATTCTTCTTCCATTACAAACCACCATTCTAAAACACCCTCAAAACCATATAAAATACATAAATAAAAAAAAAAACTTAAAAACTAAAAAACTTAAAAAACTTTTTTTTGAAAAAAATTTAAAAAATAAGAAAATAT
>NZ_JAZNIB010000185.1:0-4388 GCF_045577275.1 Methanobrevibacter sp. | reverse complement strand
GTATCGTACCGGTGATATGGTGCGTGTATTGTCTGACGGTTCTTTAGGTGTAGTAGGACGTCGTGACAGTCAGGTCAAAATCAGAGGAAACCGTGTGGAACTTTCAGAAATCGAAGCGGTCATACGTGAAATAGACTATGTCGATGACGTGACTGTCCAAACCATTAAACGCGGTACAAACAATGAAGTTGTTGCTTATGTTGTTGCAACCGGTGAATTTGACGATGAGGAACTAAAAGAGAATATATCTAATTATGTTGATGAACGCAAGCCTGAATATATGATTCCATCATTTGTTATCAGATTGGATGAAATTCCATTGAATGTAAACGGTAAAGTGGACAAACGCGCATTGCCTGAAGTCGATGTTGAAGAATTGAAAGTTGAGTATGTTGCACCAACCACTGAAACTGAAAAACTAATAGTAAATGCATTTGAAGAAGTCTTCAATCAGGAAAACATTGGTATCTATGATGACTTCGTTCGTATGGGTGGTGATTCATTAACTGCAATTAAAATGACCTCAATCTTGTCTAAATCTGGCATTAGTGTTAACGCCCATGTCATTTTTGATAATAAAACTCCTTATCAAATTGCAAAATTCATTGATGATGACCAAGGGGAATACGGATTCTATCTGGCTAAAGAGGGTATCCAAAATCAAAACATGTTTATACTGCCTCCACTGGGCGGATTGTCTATGGTATTTTCACCATTGCTCGACAATCTTGAATTTGAAGGAAATGTCTACCTTATTGATGACTTCAAATATGATTTAACAGTTGATGAAATCAAAAACACTGACCATAATATGACATTTGAAAAGTACTGGAATGCAATCAAAGACATCTTCCAGGATGGAGACATTATAGCCGGATATTCATTAGGTTGTCTTTTCGCAATACTGATTGCCGAAAAGTTAGAAAAAGACAGGAAAATAGAAAAATGTGTCTTAATAGATGGTGCATTAGACTTCTACAGTGATGACATTCCAGATAATGTAGATGCATCAGATATCTTTAAGGAACTAACAGATTTAGGCTTTGATATTGATGAGTTAGGCGGAGAAGATAATGATGAGTTATCTGAGAAAATGGTTGAAATGTTCTATGTAAACTCTGTGTGGGATTTCCAACCTGTAAAAATCAATGATACTCCTGTAATTTATCTGGCTACTGAACATGGCGATGAGGGTAAATTAGAAAATATTGCAAGGAATGGTGAATTCATCTTCATTGATGATACTGATCATACAGCAATTATTACAGATGATGTTGAAAAGATTGTAAAATATCTTAAATGAGCTCCTCAACTAATTTTAGTTGAGGCATTCATTTTTTTCCTGTTGAATGATAATCTTCAATTAATGGATTTTACGGAATTTAAAATAATTTGAAATAGGTGTAAAAATGTCAAGGAAAGATACTGCACTTTTAGTGACTGTTGAAGAAGGTATAGGACAATCAGAAACAGAGGATTTGGCGCATGGAATTTTATTTTCCATTGACACGACCAATCCTGATAAGGTAATATTTTTCGGCCCTGAAGATTCCAAGGAAACTGTAGAATCTGTTGAAAAACAGTATTTGGATGAATTTGGAGAAGAATTTGACTACTATGAATGTGTCTATTTAGAACAGACTGATGACTTCAAGGTCTATTTTGACGCATTTAAAGAAAAGATTCGTGAATTGTCTGATTATAAAATTGTCATTGACTATACTTTGGGTACAAAAACAATGACAATGTCTGCGGCTTTTGCTTCCATGCGATTCCATAAAAAGGTGTATTTTGTAGGTGGAGAATCTGAAGATGGTGTTGTTATTAGAGGCACTGAAAGGATTATCTCACAAAATCTCTACCCCGTATATGATGATGTATTGATAGAACTGCTTAAAGGATTATTCAATACTTATCGTTTTGATGCAGGAAAAGCATTGCTTGGCGGTATAACTAAAGCAAATAAAGAAGCTTATCTTAAATTGTTCAATGCATATTATTATTTTGATAATGTGGATTATAAAAAGGCCAATGAGTATTTCGACAGGAAAAAATTTGTAAAGGAGTGGCAGGGATTAAAAAAACAGCTTGGATTAAATGCTAAGGCACTTCATTTTCTTAGTGATGGTGGAGAAGATACCAAGCCTTATTATGTTTTAGCCAGTTTAATAAGTAATGCGAAAAGAAGGGCAGAAGAGACAAAATATGATGATGCTATTGCAAGACTTTATAGATCTCTGGAGTTAATCGCTCAAATAAGACTTAAAAATGGGTATGGAATCAATACTTCTAATGTTGACATGGACATTTTAAAGCAGCATGGCATAACCCGTGACTTGGAGCCTGATTTCCATGGCATTGTTAGAATCAGTTTAATTCAGGGTTATGAGTTGCTTCATGATTTTGAAGATGAATTAGGTAAATTATATGCTGAAAATAAAGATCTATTTTTAGCTAATATTTCATCAAGGAATAATTCAATTCTGGCTCATGGATTAACTTCGCAAAATGAAAAGGAATATAATAAATTCAGGGATTTGGTATTGAGATTTGCAAAAGTTTTAAATCCCGATATCAATCTATTTATTAGAGAAACCGAGTTTCCGGAGTTCAAGATTGATTAAAATTTTCTATTCTATTTAAATGGTTTGATGATGGTTATGGCTGTTTTCAGTTTTAAGAAAATGATTTTATTTACAAGGGGTTAATATGAGAGACATTGACGAACTTAAACAGACACCGGGGTTGTCATTGAAAAGATATCTGGTACTGTTCATTGCAAATTTAGTGGGATTGTATCTAATCAGCTTTGGATTGGATTTCACTGTTACCAATCTTTATAGGGTTGTGCTCTTTATATTTTTCATCAGTATTTTCAATGCAGTATTATGGCCGCTTATAACAAAGGTCTATATGCCTATTCTGGTTTGGACTTTCGGGATTGGTGCTCTGATTTTAAATGGAGGGCTCTTTGCTTTTTTCGGCCCGTATTTTGGTTTAAACATCAGTGGATTGGGAGTAATTCTTGCACCATTGACCATATCATTGATTACAATCATCCTGTCCACCATATTTGGACTTGAAGATGATGGGGCATATTATCAGGCGGTGATGAGGGAAGCTCAAAGGAAAAGAAAAGATGATATAAAGGATTATCCGGGAGTGATAATCGTGGAAATCGACGGGCTTGCCCATGATGTTTTGTGTTTGGCTGTCGACAGGGGAGTCATGCCTACAGTCAAGTCAATGATGGATGGCAAAACCCACACCCTTAGGAAATGGGAAACCGACCTGTCATCACAGACCGGAGCCAGCCAGGCGGGAATTCTTCATGGAAACAATGAGGATATCACAGCTTTTAGATGGATTGAAAAGGAAAATGACAATCAGATGATGCAGTGTTCAGGAGTTACAAAAGTCAAAATACTTGAAGAAAGAATCACGGATGGAAACGGATTGCTTGTCGATAATGGTGCCAGCAGATCCAACCTGTTTTCAGGCGATACTGACAACGTTATTTTCACATTCAGTAAAATAACTGATTTGAGAAAACTGTATAACGGTGCATGGTTTTCCATTTTTTCAAATCCAAGCGATTTCGCACGTATAGTCGTGCTGGTGATTGAAGACATGATTCATGAAATATATTCTCAGCTGAAACACAGGATATTAAACATCCAACCAAGAATTTCACGGGGAATCGCATATATCCCAACAAGAGCAGGAACCAATGTATTCATGAGGGAAATCAACACTGAAACACTGATTGGAGACATGTTTGTAGGAGACATTGATGTTGCATATTCCACATATCTTGGCTATGATGAGATTGCCCACCATTCAGGCGTAAGGGATGAAGATGTGTGGTTTGCCCTTAAAGGAATGGACAGGCAGATAAAACGTCTGATTGATGCAAACAAATACTCTCCAAGGGAATATCAGTTCGTGATACAGTCAGACCATGGCCAAACCAATGGTGCAACATTCAAACAGAGATACGGTGAGTCCTTTGAGGATTTTGTCAAATCCCTGCTTCCTCTGGGCATGGATATCTATGCAAACATGTCTTCAAATGAAGACCATTTTGCGGAAGTCTACGTTCCGTTTTCAGATAAATTCGGATTCCTCAAAAGAAGAAACAAGGAAGATGAAGAAAAGAAACTTAAAGAATCTGAAGTCATTGTTCTTGCATCCGGAAATCTGGCAATGATTTATCTAACCAAATGGAGCCATAGATTAACATATGAGGAAATCAACAGGATGTTTCCAGATTTGATTCGTGAAATAGTCAACAATGAATATATAGGATTTATTTTAGTTCAATCATCTCAAAAGGGAGATATGGCAATAGGTAAAAATGGAATATATTACTTAGATACTGATGAAAT
>NZ_JAZNIB010000184.1:0-9084 GCF_045577275.1 Methanobrevibacter sp. | reverse complement strand
TTTTTAATTTCTATTTTTTCAAAAATTATTCTCTTATTTTTTCCCTTATTTTCTTATATGGATTTAAAATTTTTTCCTTTAGTTTTTTTAATACTTATTTTATCCTTTTAATTGAATAATAATTAAAAAAAGTATTACTTTTTTACAAAAATTAATAGTTCTTTCTTATTTTTGAAAATAAAGTAAAATTAGTAATATTTTGTTAAAATTTTTAAAAAATATATTAAAAAAGCGTTAAAAATAGTTTATTTTTAAAAAAAAGTTCAATCCTCTAAGTTAGTTAATTATGGAGTGTTTTTATGAGTGAATTAACTCAGAGGATATTTTTATGAACTCTTTTTTTATTGCATTAGCAAATATATATTTGTTATTTTCTTATATAAAAAGGTTTCACTAGTAATACTTTTTTGAACTTGTTCGTATTATACTAAAGTTTTTATTTTTTCTTAAAAATCCTATAAATTATGGTAATTTTTATCAAGTTTGTATCAATCACTTGCATTAGTTTTATTTTATCTTTTTAATAATTTTTATCAATCTTTTTTTTAAAACATCTACTGTATATTATTATTTTCATCAATGGTTTTAGCATAAAAGTAATACTTGCAAAAAATAGCTTAGGATTGCTTAAAATTCTAATTATTTAATTAAAAATAGTTGTATGATTATTTGGGGTAATGTATATTTCAATTTTTTGATAATTCCTTAGCACGTATGATTAAATGAAATTTTTTTATCGGATGATTTATATTTCATTATTTTGACAAAGAAATGACTGTTTCAAGCTAAAATATTGGCTATGTATGGTTTTTAAAAAAGTTTTTTATTCAAAAATGATTGTATGTTCTTTTAAAAAGATTTTTCTACAAGAAAAGCTATATGGTCCTTTTCATAAGGTTCTAGTTTAATCTTTTCCAAAATAGAATAACCATTTTCCTTTATTTTTTTTGCTTCATCTTTGAATATTTTTTTAGGTTTTTGAACAACATCAATGCTTCTTGCTTTAATGGTAATCAAGCCTTGTCCGTCTTCCTTTAGGAACAGATTCATATTGTCCATAAAGAGTTCGCTCTGTTTCTCTTGAGCCACATCACAGTAAACCAAGTCCACTTTTTCAACCTTATTCAAATAATATTTTGGTTTGGTTGCATCAGCAAGTATTGGTGCGATATTATTTCTTTTTTGGGATAGCCTGACCAATTTTTTCATGCTGACTGGTGAAAACTCTACCGCATAGATTAATCCGCTGTCACAAATGTCTGATATGTGAGATACTGTTGTTCCTGTAGATGCACCTAAATATAAGACTTTTGAATCATTTTTCAAATCGAAATCTTGCAGTCCATTCAATAATGCAGCAGCCAATTTGGATCTGCGAGGATTCCAAATACGATATTCCTCGACATTTTCTGCAGGTGTTTCATTATTGTCAGCATTTTCTCCTTCTCTTATTAGCTTTTCATCATAAACCTTAATTCCAGGAGTTAGATTTTTTGTGGCTATCTCACCATCTTTATAGAATATGTTCATTGTTTCACTCTTTATAAATATGAATTGATATGATATTTAATAATATAGGATATTGAAATAATTGAAAAATTCAAATTCTAATGAATTGTCAATTATTAACTATTTTCTTCTTCTTTTTTTATTTTTCTTGTTCTTCTTATTTCCTTTGTACTTTTTGGATTTTCCCTTTCCTTTATCCCTTTCACTTCTTCTTTCGTTAGCCCTTCTTTGGCTGGTTTTTTTAGGGAAAGGATTTTCCTTTTCAATCTGTTCAACCTTTTTCAAGTAGTCTTCTGCAATGCTTGGATCATATTCTCCAGAGAACACATCTTTCCTAACGGCTAATGTGATTTTTAAAGCCAAGTTTCTAGCTATTTTTCCTCTATTCCACCATTTTGCACCACGTACACTTGGGTGTTGGAATATCAAACCATGTTTTGGTGGGCGTTCTCCAGTTTTCAAATGCCTGAATATTGCCTTTTCAGCACCCATTATCTGAATGACACTTGCAGGATAAGTGGCTAATCTTTTAATGCTTCCAATATGTGCTATCAGTTTTGCACCAAGTGTTGCACCTAATAGGTCTCTTAAGTTTGGAGCGATTGCTTCCATTTTAGAATCAATATAAGTTTCAAGTTCCTTCCTTGATTTTTGAAGGGAATAAATAGATTCAGCAAAGCTTTTCAACATTTTCAAATCGTCTTCTTCGATATCTGCTCCGCTGCTGTAATCTATGGCTTCGATAAATTGATCTGTGAAGTTTTCCATAATGTCTTCCCTATTTTCACTTAGGGCAATCAATTTAATGTATGTTTCATTACTTCCTATTGTATCCATTTCTGGGAAATAGATTGTGTACCAGTCACGAATACGTTCGACTAGTTTGCTGATTGATTCATCAATGTCATCTACAGAGTTTATTGCTTGAATCAAGAGCTTGTCCTCTTCCTGTGATGATTGCTTAATCTGTTCAATAGCCAATCTTTCATAATATTCGATAATTTCTTCTTCACTCTTTTCAAATCCAATCTCTTCGAAAACTTCATTGAGATGATTTCTTAAGTATTCTCCACCTTTGTTAGGACTTTCAGTTTCAATGATTTCATAGTTTTCAAGTTCCTTGTATTGAGATTTTCTTTTGGTGGTTTCTATGATGATTTTATTTTCATCAGATGATTCATTAGAAATTAATTCATTGATTAATTCGATTTCTTCATTTAAAATCTCATTCTCTTCTATTTTAATAAGATTTGAAACTATTTCATCTTCTTTGAATAATTTGTATTCAGCTATTTCAAGATTTTCATCAAATGCAATAAATCCTGCAATGCATTGTGTAATATAATATTCCATAATTCTATTTTAATTTTTATTTCTAATATATTTTACATTATTTCCTCATGATTTTCCTTGATTTTTGATATTTTCTAAAAAAAGTGATGAATTTTTTTATAAAAAATCAAACATTTTATATTTAATAGTTTTCATATATTAAAATAGTATAAAATTATATACACTATATTTATATAAATATTTCAAATTTAATTTAAATTTCATACAAACTATTCAAATTAAATCTTATAAATTAAAGAATTATCTTTCTTATGTTTTTATTGGAGGTTATTCATGTTAAAAACAAATTTATGCGGTGTCAGATTAAAGAATCCATTGATGCTTGCTGCAGGTGTATTAGGTAGCCATGCATCTTCTCTTAATTGGATTTTAGAATCTGGTGCTGGTGCAGTTGTATCTAAATCATTTTCTAAAGACCCTAATGATGGTTATAAGAATCCAACTACAGTTGCTGTAGAAGGAGGAATAATCAATGCTATCGGACTTTCAAGTCCTGGTGTAGATGCCTTCAAAGAGGAATTAGAAGATGTCAATCGTGTAAAAGGCAGATCAATAGCTTCTATTTATGGTGCAAATCCAGAAGAATTTGCATATGTTGCAGGAAAAGTGGAAGATTTGGTTGATATGATTGAGCTAAATGTTTCATGTCCTCATGCTATGGAAGGTTATGGTGCTTCCATCGGTCAAAATCCTAAATTGACTTTTGATGTTGTAAAGGCAGTTAAAGAAGCGGTGGATGTTCCAGTTCTTGCAAAATTGACTCCAAATGTAACTGACATTTCTGAAATAGCAGTTTCTGCGGAAAATGCTGGAGCAGACGGTTTGACATTGATCAATTCATTAGGTCCTGGAATGAAAATTGATATTGTAACTGGAAATCCGATTCTCGCCAATAAGTTTGGTGGAATGAGCGGACCGGCAATCAAGCCAATTGCAGTACGCTGCGTATATGACGCATATGAAGCGACAGATATTCCTATTGTTGGTGTCGGAGGAATACGCAATTATGCAGATGTAATAGAGTTTTTATATGCTGGTGCAAGTGCTGTTCAGATTGGAACTTCAATCATGTATGAAGGTCCGGAAATATTTGGAAGAATCTCTTCTGATTTGGAAGAGTTCATAGAGGATAGCGAATTTGATTCAATAAATGATATGGTAGGTTTTGCTCATAAATAATGGCCATAGTTTAGGCTTAAGTTTTCTAAGGTTTGGTGATAGAATGAATGTACCTCAAGTTATAGAGATTAAAAAGATTATAGAAGAAACTCCTACAATCAAGACTTTTATTTTTGATTGGACTATGGTTGGTGAGAATATTCCTACTCCTGGACAATTTGTCATGGTGTGGAATTTTAAGGATGAAAAGCCAATGTCCGTTTCATATATTGATGTTCATAAAGGTGAATTTGGAATAACTGTCAAAAAAGTTGGTGAATTCACAGAAGACCTTCATTCACTTAAGGAAGGTGACAAGTTAGGTATTAGAGGACCATATGGAAATGGTTTTGACACCGATTTGAAAGGCATGAGAGTCTTGGCTATTGGTGGAGGAGTTGGAATGGCTCCGATTGCATCATTCACTGAAGAGGCTTTAAAGAAAAAGGCTATCGTAGATGTCGTTTGCGCTGCACAAACTAAGGATGAATTGTTGTTTGATGAACGTTTGAAAGCAAGAGGCGCAAAAGTTTACACTTGTACTGATGACGGATCCTGTGGTTTCAAAGGATTTGCAACCCATAGGGTTTTACAGCTAATTGAACATAAGGAGTATGACTGGGCTGTTGTTTGCGGTCCTGAAGTAATGATGAGACCATTATACGGAAGTTTGGAAGCTCATATGATTGAAGGGGAATATTCTATGGAACGTTATATGAAATGTGCCATAGGTGTTTGCGGCCAATGCTGTGTTGATAAAACAGGCTGGAGAATATGTGCAGAAGGACCTGTATTCTCATCTGACCAAGTGTCTAAAATCGTAGAGTTTGGTAAATTCCATAGAACTGCTTCTGGATTAAAGCAGTATTTCTAATTTAAATAGAATTAATAGTAATGATTTAACAAAATAATTTATTTAATGATAACATGTTTAATCTTAGTGAAAGTAAATATGGCTTGCATATAGTAATTATAATAATCCTCTTATTATTGTCATTACTTACTGTCATGCCTGTATTGAATATGATATTGCTTGGAGCAATGATTGCATATGGTATTAAACCAGTTGCGGATAGGATTCAATCAAAAATCAAGATTCCTTCAATCTCCATATTTCTGGCAATATTTCTGGTGATCATTCCATTGATATTGCTATTCGTATATGTGTTTTGGGAAATAGCAGTTTTTGCAGATATGTTTTTCAGTTCTCATAATCTTTCTATAAGTTCTGGCATTGATTTGAATTTGGCCATTACCACATTTGTCCAAGCATTGCCTGTAGAGATTCAAGGATTCATTAAACCTTATATCGGTGCCTTAACCAATGGAGTGCAGGACATTTTAACATATGTATTCAATTATGCAGTGAAAGTCATAAGGAATTTTTCAGATGTATTGGTTAAATTATTCGTACTGATCTGTTCAATCTATTATTTCACTCGTGATGGCGATAAGATAATGGAGCATCTTTTTATATTTATACCAGAAAAGCACAAGGCTTTCTTTGAAAGAACCTTAGATGATGTTGCAAATGTTTTAAAATCAATATTCTATGGTCACTTCTTAACTGCAATCGTCATCGGTATTTTAGGTGGTGTAGGTTATTATTTATTAGGATATAAATTTGCATTGTTTTTAGGAATTATAACTGGTATAGCTCAATTGATTCCTATTATTGGTCCTTGGATAGTTTATTGGGTTTTGGCAATTTATGCATTTTTTGCAATTGGAGATATCACTCAAGGAATCCTTACTATATTATGGGGTTTTGTATTGAGTTTGAGTGATATGTACATTCGTCCAATGCTTGCAAGTAATTATGCAGATATGCCTTCCCTAATCCTTTTAGTAGGATTTATGGCGGGGCCTTATGTTTTCGGTATTGTTGGATTTATAATTGGGCCTTTGATTTTAGGAATTGCATATGCAGTTATAATGTCTCTTAAGGAAGAGCTTGAAAAGGACAAATCAGAGATGGAAGAATTGGAAAAAGATGAATCTGATGATTATTAGATAATAAAAATATTCGGTTGATAGGATGGTAAAAAGAAATATTGTTCTTTTGGATATTGATTACATTACTTATGAAGAAAAGCCAGTAATGCGTTTATTCGGTAAGGTAAAAGGAGAAAAATCCAATGATTTGATTGCATTGGATGACAGTTTCATCCCTTACTTGTATATTTTGCCTTCTGGCGATATTGACAAATGTATTGATGATTTGAAAGAGCTTGAAAAGAATGGGGATTTGGAATTTACAAAACTTGAAAAGGTAGAGAAAAAGGATTTTCAAGTTCCTACTGAATTTGTTAAGATCAGTTTCACCCATCCTCAGGAAGTTCCAAAATATAGGGATGTGATTTGGGATTTGGATTCCGTAAAGCAGTTAAGGGAACATGATATTCCATTTTACAGAAGATATTTGATAGACAATGCTTTAGTCCCTATGGCTGAATTGGAATTGGAAGGGGAATTGATTGATTCCTTCGAAACCATTGATGCAGAAGATGATTCTCTTGAAATTCTCAAATTGACTAAAAGTCCTATAACCGCAAATACAGACTTCCAGCAATTTAGAATGATGAGCTTTGACTTGGAAGTTCGTAACCCTCATGGAATGCCTAATCCTGATGAGGATGAAATCATCATGATTGGAATCGACAGCAATGTAGGGGTAAGAAAGGTCATATCCACAAAAGGGGACGAATTTGAGAATGACCCTGAAATGTACTTTATAGAAAAGGTCGACAGCGAAAAGGAAATGATTGAAGCTTTCATCAAAACAGTTAAGGAAGCGAATGTTGACATCATTATCGGATATAATTCTGATGTATTCGATTTCCCATATCTCAGAGATAGGGCAAAGATTTGGGGCATCGATTTGGATTTAGGTGTTGACGGATCCAATGTCAAATTTATCAGAAGAGGTTACAATAATGCAGCTACATTTAAAGGCCTTCTTCATGTTGATTTGTATTTGGTGATGAGAAGATACATGTCTCTTGACAGATACACTTTGGAAAGGGTTTACTTTGAGTTCTTTGGTGAAGAGAAGATTGATGTTCCCGGAGATAGGATTTATGAATTCTGGGACAATGGAGGAAGGGAACTTAAGAACCTATTCAAATATTCCCTTGATGATGTTGTCTCCACTTTGAAGATAGCTCAAGAAACATTGCCTTTGAACTTAGAATTGACCCGTATAGTTGGACAGCCTTTTGTTGATGTGACTCGTATGGCTACAGGTCAGCAGGCGGAATGGTACTTGGTAAGAAAGGCTTATGAAGCCAATGAAGTTGTACCTAACAAGCCTAACATGACCATGAAGAACATTAAGGAAAGAGGCAGCAATTCTGGAGGTTATGTAAAGGAACCTGAAATCGGATTGCATGAGAATTTGGTTCAGTTCGACTTCAAAAGCCTGTATCCTACTTTGATTATTTCAAAAAACATCTCTCCAGATGTTTTGGTAAATGATAATGTTTCATACAATTCCAAGTTTGAAGATTTTGAAACAGGCTATGATGAGATTGACAATCTTAAGGAAGAGGAACTATCTTCTGAAATGGATAATGATGAGGAGTATTTTATTTCACCTGAACATTATTTCAAATTCAAGAAAGAGCCTCAAGGATTCATTCCATCTGCATTGGAAGACATCCTGAACGAAAGATTTGCAGTAAAGAATAGGATGAAAGCTACTGATGATCCTATCCTGAAGAAGAGTTTGGATGTACAACAGCAGGCATTGAAACGTTTGGCTAACACAATGTATGGAGTTTATGGATTCTTAAGGTTCCGTTGGTATTCATTTGAATGTGCTCAAGCTATTACTGCATGGGGACGTCAGCATATTAAAAAGGCTATGAAAGAAGCTGAAACTTATGGTTTTAAGGCAATTTATGCAGATACTGATGGTTTTTACGCAAAATACGTTCCTGAAATGAAGAAGGAATAGTTTAAAATTTAATATTTATTATATGACAAATGATTATAATCTAAAAAAGGAAGTGTTGTTATGGAAGAGAAAATTGCTTTGGCAGCATGTAGTGGTATGAGTCCAAATGGATTAGTGGCAAGAGTGGCAGTTCATGACTTAGCTATTGATGATGTGGAAATATTATCCATTTGTATGGGTTCAACTTCTGCAAATGTCACAGGTTTTAAAAGAATGCTTGACAAATATCCGATTTTGGCAATCAATGGTTGTGAAGGAAATTGTGTTGGAAAAATATTGGAACAGAAAGGAGTTCAGATTATAGATGAACTTAATGTTGGTGATATTTTAGCTGAAACAGAATACAAGGCAAATGATGCTGCAAGATTGGATGATGAAGGGGAAATCTGTGTAAAGATAGTTAAGGATGTTATTGTAAATAAGATCAATGAACTTGAATTAAAATAATTTAGGTTCTTATTTTTTTTCTTTTGGTGGTTATATGGTAAAACCAGTAAAGATTCATGACAATAATCTATGGGACAAGTTTGTAAAGGACTGTGAAAATTATTTTGCAGTTTTAAGTCCAGGTACCAAAATTGCTTTCTTTGTCGGTGAAACAGATAAGAATTTTCTCTTGATTGAAAGGAAAGAGGGAAATATTGATTCAAAATTCAATGTAAACAGTTCCCTTAATATGATGGAAACAGATCTTTTCTTTACAGTTGCAGAAGAGGATGCATCTGAACTTTTGGATGATGCAAGTAAGCTTTCCACTTTCATTAAGGAAGGAAAGCTCGGAATATTCTGTTTGGTTGATGATGTTGTCATGGCAGAAAAAGGTCTCGATACATTATTGAATGACTTAGGTTTTGCACCTTCATGTGCAATTTAATTTTTTTATTTTTTTTCCACTATTTTTTTAAATTATTTTTTTTAATATTTTTTAAAAAATTTTTTTATAATTTTTTTCTTGTATTTCAAAATTATTTTTTTTAATTTTAAAATTTAATAATTTTTTAATTTTTTAGTTTTATCACAATTTTTAATTTTCAAAAAATCATTTTTTCATTTTTGCACTACTTTGCTATTTTCATTGTGTTATATCTACATCTCAACTTATCAAT
>NZ_JAZNIB010000183.1:0-1784 GCF_045577275.1 Methanobrevibacter sp. | reverse complement strand
AGTCTACATCAATACCTCTTGCAATAAAATCACCGGATTCTTCTCTGATGATTCTTAAAGGTCTTTGAATTCCGTCAAAAATGGAACTCATTACACCAGGACCAAGTTCTACAGACAATGCTCCACCAGTACATTCAACTACTTCACCCGGCTGGATACCGGCTGTTTCTTCGTATACTTGGATGGTCGCAGTGTCACCTTCAAGTTCGATGATTTCCCCAATAAGCTTTTCATCACCGACTCTAACCATCTCAAGCATCTGAGCCCCTCTCATACCATCTGCGATAATAACAGGCCCAGCAATCTTAATAATATTTCCTTCAATAATCATTTAACCATCTCTACCCCAATAACTCTTTTAATAAGTTCGTTTATTTGATCAGATGATCCTTCGGAGGACCCATCTTTATCAGGTATTTCAATTATCATTGGTAAAACGTTTGAACCGATTTTCCTATTAACATGGTCTCTTATTTCATTAGCCATTAATTGAGTAATGATAATAATTGAAATTTCTTCATCTAAAAATTTATCAAAAGCCGCAATAGCCTCTTCAGAAGTATTAACTACCTCTGCCCTTTTGACACCACCAAGTCTGAATCCGGATACAGTGTCAATATCACCTATAATTGCTACAGAACTCATATTAACATCTCCATGATTTTAGAATTAGGGAAGTCAACTTCTCTTTTTGCTCTTGCAATAATTTTTAAATTTTTAATTTCATTTTCTTTTTGACTTAAATAACCAATAATTGGACCAATACCTAATGGTTTTTTAGATGCTAAAGATTTTGAATAGTCAGAAGTGTAAACATCCAATGCTTTTTCGAATACGGCAACTGAACCGGTTTCATTATAAACTGGCATTACGTCAGTCAATGCATCAGCATATTTTGTTCCTTCTAAACCTGAAATTACATTTGTAACATCAGGAGATTCCATTAAATCTTTAAGTTTCCATTCACGTAATTGGTATCCTTCTTCTAATATATAAGGAGAGATTGCATCATAATCAAGGCCATCTTCTTTAGCCCTTATAATTAGTTTAAGATTAGCTACATCAACTTGAGTTCCAACATAGGAATATAAAATTTGTTTATTCTCATCGGATGGAACATCAGTGGAACGTAGTAATTTGCCTAAATAATATTTATCTAAAGCGGATTCTAATGGAAGAACCATATCAGTAGCTTCATATTGTGGAAGAGCATCTTCTAAAGCTTGCGCATATTCAGTGCCGTCTAAACTTGTAACAATGTCAGTTACATTATCAGCATCGGCTAAAGATTCCAAATCTTCATATAATGATCCGCAAGGAATTAATAATTCCCTTGTTTCATCACTTGTAAGTCCAACTTCCTTAGCAGTCAAAAGACTTTTGATATTGTCTATGTCTGCTTTTTTAGACATTACAACAAATGGATCTTTAATGTCTTTAGGAGCTAATCTTGCAACGAAATCATAAGTGTTTGCACGTTCAACGTCCAATGCCTTATCGAGTGGGTACTCATCTAAAACATCAGCGTATTCAGGAATGCCTCTGAGATAATTTTCAACTTCTTCAACATTGTTGGTTTCAACAATTTCAGAAATCTGTTTTTCATCAAATAGCCTTCCTTTTCTAGCTCTTACTCTTGCACTTGGGTTAAGATAAGGATAAATGTCCAAAATTGGTCTAGATGTAATGATTACAACGACTGCACCTACAACAAGTATTGCTATAATACAGAATACAAGAAATGTGTCTTGTGTAAGTCCAACAGAACTTATTAAGGTAGCAAT
>NZ_JAZNIB010000182.1:0-3789 GCF_045577275.1 Methanobrevibacter sp. | reverse complement strand
GGTCCCGTTTAAATGTATTTACGCACATTCCATCAAAAATGATGTGATTGAACTTAGCCAGCACTACATATGAATCCTCTAATTCAAGAACCTTGAACATTGCCAAATAATCATACAAATCAAAGCCTTGAGCTAAGAAATTCTTTACTATGCCCTCATTAAATCCTGATTCAACGGTGACAGGAGGCTTAGCCCCTCTTACCAAGTAAGGATATTCTCCTCTGAATGCCTTTGCAGCAGTTCGAACCATATCCCAAATGCTCTTTATGTTCCATCCATTGCTTTTAAGAAGATCCACAAGTGATTGGTCACTAAAGCTATCACCTAAATCCTTTAAATCCTTCAATAAATCGACATTATCCCTAATTCTATCAAAGAAATTTTTATCTTCATCCCCTTCATAATAATCGCTTACACGCATAGCCAAAATTGGATGCGCAATCAGGATTTCGTCCAATGCATCAAGCACCTTTTGAAGACCATATTCCTTAGGAATGTTCATAAAAGTTGGAATGTGATAAAAATCAGTCTTGTTCATTATTGAATCTAAAAACAAATTGATTTGAGCCTCATTCAACGGACATCCTCCTTCCAAAGAATATATGTCCAAATCCAATGAAAATTCATCAATGCTCTTTGCAATGGCTTCAGGAGTGCGTAAACTTAATATATCTGCTGCTGTGATGTCATAATCCTCAAGATGGGACAATAGCTTTATGGAAATCAATGAGTCGCCGCCTAAGTGAATGAAATCATCTTGAATGCCTATATTTTCCTGATTGAATACATTTTCAAAAGCCTTCACAATAGTTCTTTCCTTTTCATCCCTTGGAGCGATATAACCTGCATGCAGAGCGCTTCTGTCCACTTCAGGCAAAGCGTTCCTATCCACTTTACCGTTAACGGTTAAAGGAATATTATCCAATTCAACAACAAATGAAGGCACCATATAATCAGGCTTTTGACTTGCAATATATGAAAGAAGGGATTCCTTAATGTTCTCATCATCACTTACAACATAAGCCACCAATTCATTGTTGCCGTTGTGCTCAATTGCTTGAACTGTAACTGCCTCAATTGAATCCATTTCTCTGATTGCAGCTTCAACTTCCATCAGTTCGACACGGTTTCCTCTCACCTTCACCTGACTGTCACGACGACCGACGATGCCTAAGGAACCATCCGGCAAGACCCTCACCAAGTCTCCAGTACGATACATTATGCCATAAGCCTCGTCCCTTTCAAATGGATTGTCTATAAATGCCTTAGTGGTTTCTTCATTTCGGTTCAGGTAACCTTTAGCCACTTGATTTCCAGCAATATGCAATTCACCTACAGCACCGATAGGAACGCGCCTCAATTCATCATCCAAGACATAAACCTTGAGGTTTGTGAATAAATGCCCAATGGAAGAGGAATCCATCTTATCCTTCTCTTCAATTGCACAAACTGCAACACAAGCTTCTGTAGGCCCATATGAATCTATAAATGAATAATCTGGACTTGCATTAACCTGTCCTAACTTTTCACCACCAGTGATTAAAACCTTCAAGGTCGTATCCTTGACTTCCTCGATGAATATTCTAGCAACCTGTGTTGGAAGAGTGGTATGGCTAACTCCATGACTAATGAAATGCTGATTCAGCTTTTCAATGTTTAATCTGATGTCCATTGGAACAATATCCAAACAGGATCCACCATATAATGGTCCGCAGATAGCACGTATTGCCCCTACATCAAATCCTATTGAAGAGAACATGCCAAATTTTGAACCGTTTTTCATATTGTATTCATTTACATAGAAATCAACATAGCTGGTAATTCCTTTTCTTGTAATCTTAACCCCTTTTGGAATGCCTGTAGTTCCGCTGGTATATAATATGCAGGCCAAATCTCCATAAACTACAGGTAAACTGGATAAACTAGCCCCAGAATCTTCAACAATTTCTGAAATATCCAATAGAATCTCTTCATCACCAATTAAGTTTTTAGCCCTTTCATAAGTGCTTTTGCTGACTATCACAGCCTTGGCGTCAGTATCATTCAACATGAATCTTATGCGCTCATCAGGCAAGGCATCATCTATCGGCACATATACAGCACCAATGGAGAGAATGGCTAATGCAGAGAACATATATAACTCTGAGCGCTCTAGGAAAAAGGCAACATTGTCCTGTGGACTAACTCCCATATCCTTCAAGGAATTGGCTATTCCTTCTGCAATAAATGCTCCTTCAGCATAGCTATAGGATACGTCATTATATGATACGAGAGGATTGTTTGGATATCTTAAAAGATGGTCATTGAAGGCATCCAGAATATCATCATAATCCAAATCCTTTTCATTCTGATTGTAACTGTCTAGAATATCCAAATCAGAAGATGAAACATAATTGATGTCGGATAAGTCATCCACATACATCATTTCTTTTAAAATTAATTCATAGCTTTTAGCAAAGCTCTTTATGAAGTCATTTGAGAACTTTTGGGAATATAGAATCTTGATTCCCAATTTGTCCCCATCTTCATTGAAAACAAAAAAGGATAAATCTCCAATCAGATCCTGCTTTAAATCCTCAACCTTATAAGGCAAACCCTCTTCAGTCATTAGACTATTAAGAAGGTCATGGGAATATTGGAACAGGATGTCTGAATTTAAATCATATTCATTTGCCAATAGGCGGAAAGGATAGAGATCATATTTCATGGCATAGCTTATAATGCCACTTGAATAATCTAGGAAAGAAAGAGTATCTTGATTTTTGCAGTCAATAACGAGAGGCAATGTGCGAACAAACATCCCTACAGATTCTGACAGATCAATATGACCCCTTCCATCCTCAATAAGATTGAATAAGACTTTAGAGGATGCAGTGAATTTTGATAATGCATAAGCAAATGCACTTGTGAAAAATTGATTATGTGTGATTGAAGCCTTTTCCAAAAAGGAACTTAAATGATTTTTGTCAATGTCAAAGATGTCAATATATTCAAAATCAGAACTTTCTTCCGTCTTTACAGAAGGCAGCAATTCATATACCTCATCAACATCCTCCAACATGGAATCAAAGAACAGTGAAGCTTCTTCCATATAGTCTGAAGAAATGTTCTCTTCATAGGAAATCTCTCTCAAAATACCTGTATCGATTGAATCAATGTCATTGCCCTCTAAAATTGAGAGCAAACTGTCCAGCAGAATATTGGCTGAAGTTCCGTCAAAAATCAGGTGATGGCAATCCATGCACAATGAAATGGACTTCTCATCTTCTGCAATTAAAAAACGGGACAATGACTTTTCAAAATCAAATGGCCTTATGAATGATGAAATGTCATTTTCCAAGCCTTGAGACACTTCAACATCTCCATCAAAGCTAAAGTACAAAGCCTCATCTTCATTAACAACACGAGCAGACAATACAGGATAGATTTCCAATAACTTATAAACGGCATTTTTAATATCATCTGCTGAATATGAATCCTTGAATTCTATCTTAAATGGATTGTTATATGCAGTGCCCATATCATTTACGCTTTCATCCAAGTAAACGTTTAATTGTGATTCAGACAAAGGACAGCAATCATCAAAGCTATAATTCATCTCGATTGGAGAATGAACCTCTAAATTATATTTAATGTAATCTGAAATCTTAATCGGTGTTCGAAGCTCCATGATTTGAGCGGAAGACAAATGAATCCCTAATCTCTCATTCAATATCAATTGAAGTTTCATTAGAGACAATGAGTTTCCTCCCAATTGGATAAAATCATCATCCAATAGGACACTGTCAT
>NZ_JAZNIB010000181.1:0-1789 GCF_045577275.1 Methanobrevibacter sp. | reverse complement strand
CAGCAATCTTTTGCATTCTAATTCTTCTAGTGGATACCACAGCAATTTCTGCAAGGGAGAAAAGTCCATTAAGCAATATTAAAATTATTATTATTAATATTTCAATTCCTATAATTATCGAGTCCATTTCCATTAAGTCCTAAACAATTTTATATTTTAAAAATAATTGTGAATTTTTTCTTAAGCAATATAATCTTTTTTTAATTATATTAATAAATTTAATGTTTTTCATGTATTTCATTAGCATGATTTTTAAAATTTTATAATGATTTCGTTATATTATCATAAAACAATGATAATTTTTTAATTTAACAATTCTTTTGTTTTTGTTATATAGTCATAATAGTGATGATTTTTTATTTAATAATTCTTTCATTTCTCATTTTCAAGAAAAAATGGGTAATTTCATAATTCCCTCATTTTTCTATCAATCTGATTAAGGAATTTGTTGTTTTTAAATTCCTCTGCAGTGCTAAACATAGAACCGCCATAAATCTCTTCCTGCATTCTTTGAACTGCTAAAGAAGCTTCCTGTGCAGTTTCTACTCTTTGAAGGATTCTTCGGTCTTTCACTTTAACTGTTTTTCCACAGGTGCATTTTCTTGTAGCCCTTCCTTTCTTTGCATAAAGAACCCTTCCACAGTCACATCTAAATATCAAGTACATAGTCAACCTCAATAATTTTTATTTTTTTTAAAAAGAACAATGCTCTTTGAGTTTAAATTAATTATTTTTTTCTTTTGGAGTTTAAACTAATTATTATCCTCCGAATATCTTCATGAATAATGGAATAAATACCTTGGATGGCAATATGATAAGGGTTGCTATACTTACTCCTAAGTTGGTTCCAACAACCACAAGCAATATTCTGATGATATTGTTATTCCATAGGTCTCTAAAGCTTTCAATCTTTCCTAAATTGTTGATGTCCTGTTTTCTCACATGTCTGAATTTAGCTTCAGCAAGGCCTGAAAACCATCCTGCAGCAAGCACTGGGTGAATGATTGTTAGCGGAGCAACTAATCCTCCAATAAGTGCAGATTGGATTTTGGAACCTGAAAGGATTGAACCTATGAATCCCATGATCATACTGATAACTATGAACTGTAGGATATCCCCTTCTATGTGAATACCATTCATCCAAGCAAGAAAAAATATCACTACAAATGAAATAGGGATTAATGCCAAGATAATCTTAAGCCAAGGTATGCCTCCTTTTTTGTTCATGTTATTTAATTCAGCGTAGCTTGGCAAGGTTTCAGGGTGGTCAAGGTATTCTATTATTCCTTCCTTATGTCCTGCACCTACAACAGCTATTACCCTATCTTCAGGGATTCCCAATATCCCTTTTGCAAGATATGCGTCCCTTTCCTTAACAAGGGCAGTGTATGCTCCAGGTGAGATTTCCTTAAAGTATTCCATGGCCTGGTCGATATTGGATTGTTCCTTCAACTCTTCGATGTTTATCTCTTCTTCATCTGATGAGAATAATGATGCGACAATTCCGTAAACGAATTTTAGCTTTTCCCAAGTGCTCATGCTGTTCAATACCCTTTGAAGTGTGATATTGATGTCTCTGTCAATCAATGCAATTCTGCATCCAACCTCTTCAGACGCTTCGATTGCACCAAGCATTTCAGCACCAGGCTTTATGTCAACATCTTCCCCAATCTTATTTTGCATATAGGAAAGAAGAGTTGTAACCAAGAAAACACCAACTTTGTTTTCTTTTATGATTTTAGTAATATGAATTGTATCATCTTCTACGACACCATTTCTCTCATTCATT
>NZ_JAZNIB010000180.1:0-5293 GCF_045577275.1 Methanobrevibacter sp. | reverse complement strand
AAAACAATGTATTTTTAAATTATTCTAAATAATTTTTTTATTTGGATATGAAAAAACTTAAAATATAACTTAAAATTATAAAAACTTATAATAATAATTAAAAAGAAAAGTTATAATGTTATAATCACAAAAATAACTATTGATTAAAATACGTTAATTTATTTAAAGTCATACTTATGGAGAAATATTAATGAATCATGAAAAAATGTTTAATATTGCACGTAAAAGAGGTTTTTTATGGCCTTCTTTTGAAATTTATTCAGGAGTGTCCGGATTTACCGATTATGGGCCTCTTGGAGCAAGCCTAAAAAACAACATTATGCAAAAGTGGAGAAAACAATACATTGCAGGAGAAGGTTTCCACGAAATAGAAGGACCAACTGTAATGCCTAAAGAAGTATTGAAAGCATCAGGACACGTTGATAACTTCACTGACCCTATGACCAAATGTCTCTCATGTGGAGAAGTATTCAGAGCAGACCACATCATTGAAGAGGCAATCGGCGAAGATGTGGAAAGTTTGGAAAACAGCGAAATGGATGAAATCGTAAAGGAAAACAACATCAAATGTCCAAGCTGCGGTGGAGACTTGGCAAACATCTGGAACTACAATTTGATGTTTAAGACTGAAATTGGAGCAAAAGGGGACAAAGTAGGATACATGAGACCTGAAACCGCTCAAGGAATATTCATTCTATTCAAACGTTTATCAAGATTCTTTAAAAACAAGCTCCCATTCGGTGCTGTACAGCTCGGAAAAGCATACAGAAATGAGATCTCACCAAGACAAGGAGTTATCCGTCTTAGGGAATTCACTCAAGCTGAAGCGGAAATATTCTTGGACCCTAAAGACAAGACCCATCCTAAATTCAGCCAAATAGCTGATGAAATTTTATACTTATCATCCCAAGATGTCCAAATGAACGATAAGGAAACTTTGGAGATTACAGCTCAAGAAGCTCTCGACCAAGGTGTCGTATCTTCTGAAACATTAATCTATCAATTATACCTTGCAAGAAAATTCCTAAAGGAATTAGGCATTCCTGACGAAGTCTTAAGGTTCAGACAACACTTGCCAGGTGAAATGGCTCACTATGCTCTTGACTGCTGGGACGTTGAATGCTTGACTGACCAATACGGTTGGGTTGAAATCATCGGTATTGCAGATAGAGGAGATTACGACTTAACTGCACATTCACAGTTCAGTAATGAGGAATTAAGCATTTACATGGAATACGATGAACCTAAACTCGTATCTAAAACCGTTGTAAAACCTAATTTGAAATTATTCGGACCTGCATTTAAGGGAGATTCTCCAAAAATAAAGACTTACATTGAAAACTTATCAGATGATGAAGTCTTAGCACTTAAGCAGCAGATTGAAAGTGAAGGAAAGTTCATCCTTGAACTAGACAACACATTCGAGATTCTTGAAGAGCATTTGATCTTTGAGGATCTTGAAGAGGAAGTCAAAGGGGAAAGGATCATTCCTCATGTAATTGAACCTTCCTTCGGTATCGACCGTATCCTTTACTGCACATTATTGCATTCCTTTAAGACTGAAGAGGACGGATGCGATAAGGAATACTTCAAATTCTCAAAGGAAATCGCACCTATCCAAGTAAGTGTCTTCCCATTGATGAACAAGGAAGGTCTCGGTGAAATAGCTATAGACATTACCCACAAGTTACGTGAAGCAGGTTTCACTGTAGACAACGACACTTCAGGAACCATTGGAAAAAGATACGCACGTGCAGATGAAGTAGGTGTTCCAATAGCTATTACAGTAGACTTTGATACAAAAGAGGACAATACTGTAACAATAAGAGATAGGGACACTGAAGAACAAGAAAGAGTAAAAATAGAAGATTTAAAAGAAGTTATTGAAGCAAAACTTCAATAAACTTTTTTAAATTTTTAAATATTTAATTTTTTTATTTTCTAATATTTTTTTAATTATCAACCATACATACATCAAAAAAGTAATTAATTATTCCTTAAATACTATAATCTATTTTTAAAAATAAAATATCTCAAAGCATTTTAAGAGAATTTTCCAAATATTTGTCCAATAGGATATTAGCCCATTCTATTCCATCCTTATGCTCATTGAGAATAAAGCAGGAATTGTCATAAAGCCCATCCTTATAAAAGAGGCTTAAGGACATGAAATCATCACAAACAGTCAAGAATACCTTTAAATCTTGATCCGTCTTTCTGATGCTTACTTGGCCTTTTTTTGAAAAATCAACCAACTCTTCATAATACTTAGAGTTCTTTAAAGATGAGAATACGTCCTCATTTGTAATGAGCAACAGATTATCTCCGTTTTCCAGATTTTCCAAAATTATTTCAAGATGCTCTTCAAGAAAGATAGGAAGAATTATCTTCATATCTCCACATGCACCAATCAAGTCAAGATATTTATTGAATGCTTTTGAAAGATTATGCTCATCAGATTCTACAAAAACAGAATCCTTCAACAGATATGATTTTCTAAAGGAATCGAGTGGAATTGAGTCAATTGAATGATTCTGCCAAAAATCCCTATTGATTTGGAAGATATATAAATCTTGAAAAAGCTTTTCAAGACTTGCAGAACATAAAATTCCTTTAGTTGACAAGGAATAATTCTTAAAATCTTTTTTAATTAAATTAATGCGTTCCAATTCTTTCAAACCATGTAAAATTGAAGCGGAAGGTTTTTCCAATTCCTCCCTAAAATCATTTAGATTACAGTCTGAATCGGATAACATCAACAGCAATGAAGGCCTCATTTTTGAAGCCAATAGAAAGCGAACAGTTATGAAATCCTCATATTTTTTAGTGAAATCTTCTTCAAATATCATTAAATCACCTAAAAGTCACATAATAAAAAAATCAGTCTAAAATCAAACTTGAAGCATGCTCATCATAAGACCTGAAAAGATTCAATCCCCAATTAATTGCTTTTTCCTTATCAGAGAGCAATAGCCTATTTTGGTCATAAGTCCCATCCAGCTTAAATAATCCGACAGAAACGAACTCATTTGAAATTGCAAGAGCAATCTTAATGTTCTCATTCAGATGCTTGATGGAAAAATTTCCATCAGCAATGCCTTTCTTGACAACATCATTTCCAATATCCTTTATGAAACCATCCAAAATATCTTTTGAAACAATTAGTTGAACCTTGATTCCCTTCAATATCAGTCTTCGAATCAATTTAGGATACTCAGGATGGAGATAAGGAAAGATAACCTTCAAATGTTTGGAATTTTTAAACAATCTCTTAAATTCCTTATGGGTTCTGTAAATATCCATAGAACTGCATCTGATAAGTTCTGAACCTTCCAAAGAAGACAGCTTATTCAAATCATCAACAGACAAGGAACTTATGTCATGGTCAAGCCAGAAATCTGAAAAGTCACTTATCGCTGAAATCATATCATGAAAATCCAAGAGCACAGTAATGTAAATCAGCCCAAGATTTGTCAATTGAAAGCTATTATGAATCTTTTCTACATATCCCTCATCACATAGCTTATGTATATTGCTTGAAATAGAACTGT
Source organism: Methanobrevibacter sp. (assembly GCF_045577275.1). Lineage (GTDB taxonomy): Archaea > Methanobacteriota > Methanobacteria > Methanobacteriales > Methanobacteriaceae > Methanobrevibacter. The sequence goes on along the minus strand of NZ_JAZNIB010000180.1, from coordinate 1,742 downwards.
AGCTTAGCAAGGATCTTCTATCAATATCTCTAATCTTTAAGGGACCATTTAACAAATCTACTAAAACTTTTAATCTAATCTCCGAATTATTTAAGAATTTTAACTCATCTCCAACAATAGAGAAATAATACATTTTACCACCATATTCCATTTAGATTATCAAATCAAAAATTGATAAACTAAAAATTCATAAAAACAATATCAAAAAAGAAAAATGAATATTCTCTCTTAAAAAATGCCATAAGAAAGCAATATGCAAATTTCTAAAAAACCAAAGCAAAAAACTAAAATTTCAACAACCTTAAACTCAAAAAATCACCCCAAAACGATAATTTGAAACTTAAAATCAAGAAATTAAAAATTTCAATTAAAAAATTTTGTTAACATATGGTTAACTCTACTAATAATTTTCTTAAACATATATATAAACATATAAGAAAATTTTGAATGAAAATTTCAAAATGACATCAATATTGATGTCAAATTGTAAAAAATTTTAATAAAACTGAATAAAATCATTTTTAGAAAAATAAAAATATATGAAAAATAAATAATATTAGATAACTATATCCTAACATTTGCTGAAATTGCAAAAGATAAACTTATTAAATCATCAATAAAACAAAGAAAAAAGAATGTGAAAAAATGATTGATACACATATGCATGCCGATTCAAGAAGTAGCGAAGACTTTGAGAAAATGTTCATTGGTGGAATTGACACAGCAATTACCTGCTCATTCTACCCATATAAGATTAATGACAACCCTGAAATTCTCTTAAACCATCTAAATAGAATATTGAATTTTGAACCTAAAAGAGCAAATGAATATGGTCTTGACCTAAAGGTTGCATTGGGAATTCATCCTGCTAATGCCTTAGAGAACAATGAAATCATCTTTGAGCAATTGGAAAAATGGATAGAAAACAAGGACATAATAGCTGTAGGTGAAATAGGTTTGGATGAAAATACAGAACTTGAAAAGGAAGTGTTTAAGAAACAGTTGGAATTAGCTGAGGATACAAAATCAAAAGTAATCATCCATACACCAAGAAAAAACAAGCTTGAAGTCTTAAAGGACATTAAAGAGATTGTTCTTGAAAGCATCAATCCAAAACTTGTTGTTATCGATCATATAAACCTTAACACAATCGATGAAATCTATGATGAAGACTTTACAATTGGATTGACTGTACAGCCTCAAAAGATGGAAGTTGAAGAAGCCATCGAAATATTGGACAAATACGGTTTTGACAAATTCCTTTTAAACAGTGATATCAGCAATAAGCCATCAGATCCATTATCAGTTCCAAAAACAGTCAGAACATTGAAAAAATTAGGATACGATGAAAAAGAGATAAATAAGGTAGCATTTGAGAATGCCCAAAAGTTCTTCAATATAGAATAAAAAAATAGCTAAAAAGAACTAAAAAATAAGTGAGAAAATAAGTAAGAAAATAAGTAAGAAAATAAGTAAAAAATAGTAAAAAAACATGGAATAAGAAAATCTTATTCCTTAATTAATTCTTCTACAATCAATGTAGCGGATTCAACCATTTTAGGACAGAATTCAGTGAAAAGATTGTTTTCAACTGCATATTCCACTCCTTCTTTAGTTCTTACATCACAATTTAAGAGCTCATTACAGATATAGGAACCGTTTCTGTCTGCAAATTCTTCCAAGAATTTGACGCATACATCATCTGATTTAATTTTGCTTTCTGAATCGCCAATCTCAGATTG
>NZ_JAZNIB010000179.1:0-1779 GCF_045577275.1 Methanobrevibacter sp. | reverse complement strand
AAATCTGGTGGTGCTGCATTCATCGCTGGTGGTAAATTCAAACAATCTAAAAACAAGTTTAAAGGAAATAAAGGTGGTAAAAAACCTAATGTTGCTAAAAAATAAGCAATAATTTATTTCCCTTTCTTTTTTTATTTTTTTTATTTCACAAGATCAATTCTTTTCTATCTCAAGGATAGCTTATTCTCAGTATTTATCTGTTTTTCACTATGGTTTCGATTTTTTTATAGAATATCTAATTTTATATTTCCTTTTTATCTTCATAGAGTATTATTTTTATAGAATATCTAATCTTATATTTCCTTCTTTATCTTCATAGAGTCTTATATTGTCCATTTTCATATCCTTGAAATCTATCAGATCGGATTTTTTCATAGGAGCTCCCATTTTTATTATTCCATTTCTTAAGGCACTTAGATAAAATCCATAATTTCCTTTCTCATCCAATTCTGTCCATTTTATATTATCTTCAAACAGGTCTTTATAGAAAAGGAATTTTATGAATCCACCTGTTTTCAAATCTTTAATGAATATAGGCAGTTCCCTTTTGATCTTTCCTTCAGATTTGTTTATCATGGTCATTCCCACTTCATCTGAAATCAATTCAAATTTGAATTTGTCGTAATAATTGGTTGAAATGGCAATGTTGCTTCTCTTTTTGGTTGAATAAATCTCTATTTTGTCATTGTTGTTTTCTATTGCACCTATGCACTTTTCCCTGATCCTGACCTTATTTGGGCTTTTGGATTTATAGTTTGCCTGAAGGTACACATCATGTATTTGGAAAAGGTTCAAGTCAGCTATTGGTATATTCAGGTTGAACACATTCCTTTCGTCGGATTCCACCAATTCATAGGATTTGAAATTCTCTTCCAAGACTTCATCAGTGCCTATCCTTTCCATTAAGAAGATTTCTGCACTTTCAACATCAAGATATTTAGGCAATCTGACATTTTTGAATCTAATATAATCCCTGTCAGTGCTCAACTCCTCAATGTCAATGAAGTTTGATATCAATGACTTGACTTCGAATATCTCATCTGGAATGCCTAATTCCTCATTTCTAAAGAGGGGAATGTTCCAATATGTCTTTTCATCTATGTCAACCAAATCCCTATAATCCTCGTTATTGATTATGAGTTCCTTTATCTCATCCCTGCAGTCATTGAGGCTTAGGTATAGGTAGATATTTTCAAGTGTGGTCATGTCATTTTCATACAAATCATCCACCTTAGGGCATTCCCTTTTCAAAAGTGAAGCTCCCCTTTCAAAATAGACCTTTTCAAACTCTTCATTGTCTATGATTCCTTCAATCGGGTAGATGACCCTTCTCATAAGTCTTTTGAAGTAATTCTTATAAAAGCCGGTGTAGAAATCAAGATTCTTCTCATATGAATCTATTCTATCGATATAGTTCCATGCTTCCTTCCTTCTCATGCTTAAGGATTCCTGATCTGTCTCAGTGACCCTTCTCCATAGGTAAACGCAATCTGGAATCATGGCTATCTTATTTGCAAGGCAAAACGCTTCGTGGACAAATTTCCTGTCAGCATATACCTTGGTTTCAACAGGCAGATATGTGTCGTTGTCCATAAGGAATTCCTTCCTCATTATCTTGTTCCAGTAGAATGCTTCACAAAATATTTTTGTATAGTCTTCGGTCTTGAACACCTTCTCCTCATTCCACACTGTCCTTTCGAAATCCCTCATTTCCTGTTGCCAATTTCCAACAATGAAATTAGCCTTTCCAACTGAAATGTCAGCATCATGTTCCTTTGC
>NZ_JAZNIB010000178.1:0-4299 GCF_045577275.1 Methanobrevibacter sp. | reverse complement strand
CTATTTTTTCTTTTTTAAAAATTTTTTTACTTGTTTCCAATCCAATTTTTATAGTATAATACTTTTTTTCAATAATTCAACAATTCAATTTTCAACAATTCATATCTTATTAATTTCAATAATTTCAATAATTTTAATAATTTTAATTTATAAATATATAATCAAGTATAATAAGTTAATAATTTATCTTTTAATTTTAGGTGATACTATTAAAGTTTATTACAATTGTGGTGCATGCTTTTTAAGACAAGCTAAGGAAGCTATTGAACTTTCTACAGATGATGAAGAGTTAAAGTTTAAATTGATTCAAGATGTCTTGTCATATCTTGGAGAAAACTTCTCAAAGGAATTGTCTTCAAATGCCACTGGTACAAGGATTCATCAATATATCAAAAAAGAGACCGGATGCTATGATCCTTACCTTAATCAAAAGAAGGAAGGTAATGAGATAGCCCTATCCTTAATGCCAAAGGTAAGGGAAATTCTAAAGGAAGACAATAGTTTGGAAACTTATGTTAAGATAGCTATTGTAGGAAATATTCTTGATTTTGGCACATTTCATTTAGGCACTGATTTCGAGGCAATGATTTTTGAAGGATTGGAAAAGGAATTGAAGATAAACAAGATTGATGAATTTGAGGATGCCTTAAGGAAATATGATAGTGTTCTTTATCTGGTAGATAATACTGGGGAGATTGTATTCGACAAGCTTTTGATTGAAAAAATTAAGGAATATGATGTTGATGTTACCGTAGCGGTTAAGGAAAGACCTATTCTAAATGATGCATGTATGGAAGAGGCATTGGAAGTTGGTTTGGATGAGGTCGCTACCTTGATTACAACAGGTTCTGACTCTGTAGGAGTTGTGGAATCCATGATATCAGATGAATTTAAGGAAGTCCTTTTGAATTCCTCATTTGTAATTTCCAAAGGAATGGGAAATTTCGAAGGATTGACAGAAATGAATTTTAATGGGCAGGATGTCTTTGTATTGCTTTGTACAAAATGTCCAGCCATTTCTAAAGAGTTAGGAATCGATGAAGGATCTCATGTTTTAACTACATTATAATGATTTTCAAAAGGGGGAAAATTATGAAATTTGGATTTATCGGTTTTGGTGAAGTGTCTTACACATTATCAAAAATATTATTGTCTTATGGATTTGAAGTATTGACTTCAACTGAAGGAAGATCAAAAAAGACAAAAGAATTGGTTAAATCTCTTGATATACCTGTTTTAGACAGTTTTGAAGATGTTGCTCAGGAATCTGACATTCTAATATCTGCAAACAGTCCTCAAAGCGCATTGGCTGTTGCATTGAAGTATGGTTCATTGACTCAAGGCATATTTTTGGATTTCAACAACATATCTCCAAACACTGCAAAGCAAATAGAAAACTACCTTAGCGATGAGCATTTTATCGATTCCTCAATCATGGGAAGAGTAAGTTCAGAGGAATTGAATCTTTATTTCTCCGGTCGAAAAGCGGAAGAATTTGTATCCAACATGAGGAATTTTATTAGGGATACTGATGCTCCTAGTAACGTAAAGGTCAATATAAAGGTAGTCAGCGATGAGATTGGTGATGTTTCCAAATTAAAGATTCTTAGAAGTTCATATACAAAAGGTGTTTCAGCACTTTTGGTAGAAACCTTTGAAACAGCTGAAAAATTAGGCTTAAGTGAGGAGTTATGGGAAATACTTTCTTTAACTGAAAATAGGGATTTTGAAACTTCTGCCAAATCACGCATAGCCAGTTCCAAAAGAAAATCCAAGCGTAAATATGAAGAGTTGATAGAGGTCTTGGAATTTTTAGATGATGTTGATAAAAAAAGAAAGTCTAAAATCATGGCTTTAGCCACTAAGGAAAAATTTGAAAAGTTGAAAAATAGGAAGTGACTGTTTTTCAAATCCTATTTTTTTTAATGGTCATGGATAGTTATTTTAACTCTCCAATCATTTCTTTTGTTTTTAATCAATTCTCCACTCACTGGAATATATCTTGAATCAAGTATGTATCTTAAATATGTGACTTCTTTTGAAGGAAGCTTTAAGTTGGTTTTTATCTTGATTTTCTTTTCTTTGATCTCACAGGATATTTGATTATCCTTATCCACAAATATTTTAGCTTCAAGTCCCTCTTGAACTTTTTTCGCTTCAAATTTTGTAAGATTAAGTCCTGCTTCAAGTGTCATAAGTGGATTGATCTTTAAGTTCTGTTTCTTTCTGAATTTTTCATTTGCATCTTTTGCAGAAACTCCCTTATCCGCCTCTTCTGCCACATACCAAGCTCTTTCAATAATCTTATCGACATTTTGCTCCTCTGGAATGACTCCCTTTTCTTCGTAATGCCTCATAAGTTTCAGTACTTCGTCCTTTGTAACTTCCTCTTCAATGCATGAAGCTGCAAGACGAGTCATCACAGGGCCATAATCTGCTCTTCTGAAGCTTGCCCATATTGATTCGTCATCTTCCTTATAGAATCTTCCTTCGACAATCTTATTGATTACCTTTCCATTTAAGTATGCAATATTAGTTAAGCTTGATCTGGAGTAGGTGTTCATCTTATGCTTCAAAACCTTCATGTTCCTTTTTCCAGGAATTGTGCCCTTTTCGATTTCCCTTTCCAAAATCTCAATGCTTGTTTTAGGAAGCAATTCCCTTATCTCTTTAGTTATCATCAAATCGTTTTTAAGAATATCCTTTCTGATAAACCTTCCAGAAATCTTCTTAGGATTTGTCACTTCTGGAATAAGGTGAAAATCAATTTTTCTATCGAATCTTTTACACAGGAATTCGTTTATGGCATACCATCTGATCACATTACGATTAGGGAAATCTTGGGGCATTCCAAGGAAACTGCCTTCTTGAATAAACCTTTCAGCATATTTTTTAACCTCATCTAAGCTAATGTCTGCAGCAGTAATGTAGTCTGTAACTCCATCTTCATGCATTTTTGCAAGTCTGATTGGCACACTGTATGATAAAATAAGTCTATGATGCAGTCCTTCTATTCCAACGACCTTATCTGCACCTAATGCAAGAACCATTTCCTTTCTTGCTTCAAAAGGTGTGAAAAATGGAGCATGGTTTGCACTGTAACCCTTATTTAAATAGACAACTACTTCAATGCCTTTTTCATCAGCTATTTCACGAGCTCTTCTTATCAGTTCCTCATGTCCCTTATGGACAGGGTCAAAGTCTGCGCTTATTGCTATCATGGTTTATTCCCTAAAGTGAATGTATTTAAAAATAGTATTTTGATTTTAAAAGCTTTTTTTTTAAAAAATAGTAGGTGAATAAATAATAATTGTTATTATTTATTCGTTATCAGTATTTCTTTATTTTTTTCAAATTAATAACCATCGTTTAAAAAGTTTAATACTCCAGTTACAACTAACCAAATACCGATTAATGAACCGAGAATTAATGGGTTATTGATGTAGGTTCCAATAATGATATAGATTACACCTAAAAGTATTCCAAGTATTCCCATCCAGAATCCATATTTGTTGTCTCTGTTTCCAACGATGATGATTAAACCTATTATGATTAGGAATATTCCTGCCAAATAGATGGTTAGGGCAGTTAAAAATGCAAATATGCTTGGGTTAAATATCAAACCTAAACTTATTACTAACATTATTAATCCTAAAATGGTGTTTATTAATCCTCTTGTTGTGTTGTATTCAACTTCACTAACACCATTTGCCAATAAGAAGATTGCAAGTAATAAAACAGACAATCCAAGGATATCTGCTGCAGCAATTACTCCAAACATTGGGAATGCAATTGTGATAATCCCTAAGATAATTGCGATTATGCTTAATGTAGTTTGTTTATGCAAGTCTTTTCCTCCTTATTTCATTGAATTCATTCAGTATAATTATAATTTAATTTCAATATACTTGTCTAATATCTTTATAATTTTTATTATTTATAAATATATATTTTCAGCTTATTTTCAGCATATTTTCCAATAGGACCGCATTTAATGAGTTATAGTGTTTATTTTAATATAACGGCAAATGTCTTATTGGAGTTTTGGATTTGTTCAAATCAGAGAATTTCACTTCAGCAATCCATTCATTCTTGCAGTCACAGTCATGTTCAATCTGACTTTGATCAAAGTTTGAATCAATGATTTTGTGCTTCAACTCCTTATTGCATTTTTTGCAATTGTAAGGGCCTCTTCTTGAACCGAATCCGGAAGTGTCCATCAATGCAGGAATATCCACATTTTGCCTGATGGTGTTTATCACTTCAACTGCAGACCAAATCCACGGAGGTTGGTAGGAT
>NZ_JAZNIB010000177.1:0-8964 GCF_045577275.1 Methanobrevibacter sp. | reverse complement strand
TGTTGGAAAGACAATCCTTGAAGCATTGAATACAGACCTTGTATGTGATGCTATAAATACCGCTATGAGAGAACTCTTCCTCCAAATCGTTTATGGAAGAACTCAATCAGCATTTTCTGAAGGCGGACTCCCAATTGGAGCGGGCCTTGAAGACTTAGGTAAAGGTCACAGATCCCAGGTTGGAACCATCTACTCAACAAAAGCAAAAGGACCAAGATACTTGGAACTTACTGAAGGTTACATTACTGAAATAGCGCTTGACGAAGATGATGAAATCATCGGATACAAATACATCAATATGGGTGTAATGCTTGACCTTATTAAAGATGGAACAGACCCTGCAGAAGCAATCGAAAAGGCAAGCGGTCAATATGGAAGATTTGATGATGGGGTTAAGACAATTGACCCAAGGAAGGAATAGGAGGAATTATTATGAGTTTATTTGAAAGTTATGAAAGAAGAATAGATCAGATAGTTCCTATTTTTGAAAAATATGGCATTAAAGACTTCGAAGAGGCAAAGGCTATTTGTAATGAAAAAGGCTTTGATCCTTATGAAATTGTAAAGTCAGTTCAACCTATATGTTTTGAAAACGCTTGTTGGGCTTATACTCTCGGTGCAGCTATTGCAATTAAAAAGGACTGCAAAAAGGCAAGTGATGCAGCAACTGCTATCGGTGAAGCATTGCAGGCATTCTGTATTCCTGGAAGTGTTGCAGATGACAGAAAAGTTGGTTTAGGTCATGGTAACCTTGCTTCCATGTTGCTTAGTGAAGAAAGTGAATGTTTCGCATTCTTGGCAGGGCATGAAAGTTTTGCTGCAGCAGAAGGTGCAATCGGTATTGCTAACTCTGCAAATAAGGTTAGAAAACAACCTTTAAGAGTCATTTTAAATGGTTTAGGAAAAGATGCAGCATTGATCATCTCAAGAATCAACGGATTCACTTATGTTCAAACCGAGTTTGACTACTTTACTGGAGAAGTTAAGATAGTCAGAGAAAAGGCTTACTCCGATGGTGAAAGAGCTAAAGTAAGATGTTACGGTGCAGATGATGTAAGGGAAGGTGTGGCTATCATGCACCTTGAAGGAGTTGATGTATCAATCACAGGTAACTCAACAAACCCTACAAGATTCCAACACCCAGTAGCTGGAACCTATAAAAAAGAGTGTGTATTGCAAGGCAAAAAATACTTCTCTGTTGCATCTGGTGGAGGAACCGGTAGAACTTTGCACCCTGACAATATGGCTGCGGGTCCTGCATCCTATGGTATGACAGACACTTTAGGAAGAATGCATTCTGATGCTCAATTTGCCGGTTCAAGTTCCGTACCTGCTCATGTGGAAATGATGGGACTCATTGGTATGGGTAACAACCCTATGGTTGGTGCAACTGTAGCAGTTGCAGTGGCTGTAGAGGAAGCTTTAAAATAGGTTTAATATATCTTAAACCACCTATTTTTTCTTTTTTTTCATTTCCATTCATTTCAATTTTTTAAAAAGCATTAATAATAAATAATTAAATATAACTAAATGAAATTAACTAAGTTTATATATGGTTGAGGTCATATTATGTCAAATTTTAATGATGAAGAAAAGAGATTAGATCCTGAATTTACACAGCTTTTTGATGAATTTGCTTTTAGTGAAGTGCCGGGATCTAATGATATTGATGAAAAAACAAGATATGTTGTGATTTTAGCAAGTCTTCTTGGATGTCAAGGAGTAGACGAATTTAGGGCAATTCTTCCACTTGCACTTAAAGCTTTATCCCCTTTAGAAATTAAGGAGATTATCTATCAATCTACAGCTTATTTGGGTATTGGCAGAGTGTATCCATTTATTGGGGTGGCAAATGAAGTGATGAAAGTTGAGGGAGTTGAACTTCCTCTTCCAGGCCAATCAACCACCACTCCTGAAAATAGATTGGAGAAGGGCTCCCAAGCTCAAGTGGATTTATTCGGTGAACAGATGAAAGATTTCTGGAAAGCAAGTGATATCAATCGTTTTCTTGCAGATAATTGCTTTGGAGATTATTATACAAGAGAGGGACTTGATTATAAGACACGTGAGCTCATCACATTTTGCTTTTTGGCCTCTTTAGGAGGATGTGAAGGTCAGCTTATGGCACACACTTCTGCTAATTTCATGCATGGCAATGGCAAAGACTTTTTGATTGATGTGGTTTCCCAAATGGTCCCATATATTGGTTATCCAAGGTCTTTAAATGCTATAACTATAATTAATAAGGTTGCTGAACAATTAGAAGAATAATTATGAGGAATAATATGAAATATGAAAATAAAGAAGAATTTGAAAAGGTAAATACATTTGGAATAGGTCTTCCGAATGATGCTTTTGCACAATATTTTATAGGAAATTCTTATTTGAACCCATTGAATGAATTTGGAGAATCTGCTGTTTTCGTAGCAAATGTTACATTTGAGCCAGGATGCAGAAACAATTGGCACATCCATAAGGCGAGTAGTGGAGGAGGTCAAATCTTGATTTGTACAGCTGGTGAAGGATGGTATCAGGAAGAAGGCAAAGGCCCTGTAAGTCTTGTTCCTGGAACAGTCATTACAATTCAACCTAATGTAAAGCATTGGCATGGAGCTAAAGCAGACTCCTGGTTTGCACATGTTGCTGTAGAAGTTCCTGGTGAAGATACCGGTTCTGAATGGTTAGAAGAAGTAGATGATGAATATTATAGTAAATTATAGTACTTAATTAAATGTGATAAAATGAAATGTGAAAAATTAGAATTAACTGAGGAATGGGATAAGGTTTTCCCTAAAAATGATGATGTAGACCATAGAAAAATTACTTTTATAAACAAATATGGAATTACTTTAGCTGCAGACTTATACAAGCCAAAAGGTGCAGAAGGCAAATTGCCTGCAATAGCTATCAGTGGTCCATTTGGTGCTATTAAAGAGCAATCCTCTGGCCTTTATGCTCAAGAATTGGCAAGCAGAGGTTTCTTGACTATTGCTTTTGACCCTTCATTCACTGGTGAAAGTGGAGGGGCTCCTCGTTACATGGCATCTCCAGACATCAACACCGAAGATTTCCAAGCTGCTGTAGACTATTTGTCAACAAGCGATGAAGTTGATGCAGATAGAATCGGAATCTTGGGTATTTGTGGATGGGGAGGAATGGCTCTCAATGCAGCATCCATTGATACAAGAGTTAAAGCTACTGTAACTTCTACCATGTATAATATGACTCGTATAAATGCAAAAGGATATTTTGATGAAGCGGACAGTCCAGATGCAAGATATGAAATGAAGGTGGCTTTAAACAATCAAAGAACTGAAGATTATAAAAATGGTGAATATGCAATGGGTGGAGGAGTTGTAGATCCACTTCCAGATGACGCTCCATTCTTTGTAAAGGATTATTATGACTATTATAAAACTGAAAGGGGATATCATAAACGTTCACTAAATTCCAATGATGGATGGACAGCTATTGGATGCATGTCTTTCATTTCCCAGCCAATCATTGCATATAGCGATGAAATTCGCTCTGCAGTATTGATTATTCATGGTGAAAAGGCTCATTCATGTTATTTCTCTAAAGATGAGTTTGAGAAATTGACTGGTGACAATAAGGAATTGTTAATCATCCCAGATGCAGTGCATACCGATCTGTATGATGATATGGACATTATTCCATTTGATAAAATAGAAGAGTTTTATAATCAATATTTGTAATAGGATTTTATGATTAATATTTGTGATTAATATTATTCATTGAATTTCTTATTGATTTATAGTTAGCAAATTGCTAACTCTTTTCATTTTTTATTATTTTTTTTAATTTTTTGGTTTAGTTTTTACTTTACTGACTTATCAATAATTATTTAAAGGTTATATTGGTAATATAGTAGTATGATTTCATTTTTTATTTGTTTATTAGCATTAATTTTATCATATTTTATTTATGGTCGTTTTTTAGAACGTATCGTTGGTGTTGATGAAACTCATGTGACACCTGCCTACAGATTAGAAAATGGCGTAGATTATGTTCCAATGAATAAATATAAGAACCTATTGATTCACTTTCTTAATATTGCAGGTTTAGGTCCTATATTCGGAGCTATTCAAGGAGCTTTATTCGGTCCTGCTGCATTTTTATGGATTGTGCTCGGTACAATATTCATTGGTGGAGTTCATGATTTCTTCTCCGGAGTCATGTCCGTACGTAAAGATGGTTTATCTATGCCTGATATCATAAGTGAGTATTTAGGCGATAAAGTTAGAAAAATCGTTGGTTTTATTATAGTCGTTACAGGTATTCTTGTGGGAGCTGTTTTTGCAACAGGTTCTGCAGATTTGCTTTCAAGTTTGACAGGTGTTGAAACACATATCTTGCTAGTAATTATTTTTGCATATTTCCTTATAGCTACTTTGCTTCCTGTTGATAAGATTATTGGTAAGATCTATCCGATATTTGGAATTGTTTTCCTTATAATGGCTGTTGTTATGATTTCTGCATTATTGTTGAATCCTAATTATACAATTCCTGAATTTACAACTCCTGGGCTTTATTTAACTACAAAATCTATCTTCCCATTCTTATTTGTTACTATTGCTTGTGGTGCAATTTCAGGTTTCCATTCATCCCAATCTCCAATCGTTGCAAGATGTATGGAAAATGAAAAGGATATGCGTTTGGTATTTTATGGTGCAATGGTTGTAGAGGGAATACTTGCATTGATTTGGGCAGCTATTGCTATGGCATTTTTCCATGGACAACCTCAATTGGCGGTTATTTATGGTGCTACACCAGCAGTTGGAGTAAATGAGATAGCTACAACATTGGTTGGCCCTATTGGTTTAGTCCTCACCATCATTGGTGTTGTAATATGTCCAATCACTACTGGAGATACCGCTCTACGTGCTGCTAGAATAACTGTAGCAGACGGTTTTAAATTGGATCAAAAGACTTTAATGTCAAGGGTGAAAATAGCATTGCCTTTATTTATCATATCATTTGCATTGACATTCGTTGATTTTTCATTGATTTGGAGATATATGGCTTGGGCTCAACTGTTCATAGCTGTAGCAGTATTGTTGGCTGCAACTGTCTATCTGATTGAAAATAAAAAGCATTTCATTATCACTTTCGCTCCTGCTATTGTATGTTTGGTAATCGCTATTGCATATATTCTACAAGCCCCAGAAGGATTGAGATTGGATTCATTTGTAGCTAATCTGATTTCTGTAATCATAACCGCTATTTTCAGTGTGTACTTTGTTTTAAAGTACAGGAAATCATCAAAGGATTTAAATGAAGTATAATTTGAATCCTTTCTTTTTATTTTTACTTTTTTTAATCTTTTTTTAATCTTTTTTTTATTTAATTAGAAAGTTATTGATTTTTTAATTAATTTTTCCTTTTCTTATTTTTTCACTTATTTTAAATTCATTAATAAAAACTTATTAATTTGTTTTAATAAAGTAAGTTTATGGGATTATTTTCATTTTTTAAGAAAGATAAAGTTAAAGAAGTTAAGGAAGAATCTCAAGAGTCTCATATTGAGATCAATAGAGAAAATTGTAAAGCTTGCCAGAGATGCGTATCAGTCTGTCCAAATAACAGTTTTATTATTAAGGACGGCAAATCATCACTTAAAGAGGGTTTTGTTTGCAGAGACTGTAAGGTCTGTGTCGCAGCTTGTCCGAATCAGTGTATAAATTTTGTAAATTTTGAATCATAATTCTATCATATTTTTAAATTGGTTTTCAATTAATATTTTATCTAAAATGGTGTAAACATGGATATAGAAGGTTTTGTAAGAGGAAGACTTACAAAAGGTGAAGATGAAGAAGAGCTTAAGTCTATCCTTGCAGAAAGAATAAGAGAATTTAAGGACATTTCAGATGAACATTCCATATTGATGGCTGAAAGTGTCATCGATGAAGTCAAGACCACAATGGAGCTTAACAATACTGAAGACGAATTCTTAAAGGACATCATTACTGTGCCAAAGGCAAATGTTGGCATGGGGAAGATGGGTGTAGGTTCTCGTGGTGCAGGAGACTTCTTTGTACATAGAAAGATTGCACAGATTGTCAAAAGTACAAATGTCCAATCTGTAGTTGACCCAAATGCCCAGGATGATGGAGGAGTTGTTAAGGTTCCAGCACCTGGAGATGATGTTTATGTAACAACTGCTGTTGATGGAATTCACTCAAGACTCAGCGAATATCCATTTTTAGGTGGTTTCCATGTAACAAGAGCTACTTTAAGGGATGTCTGTGTAATGGGTGCAGACCCAGTGGCAATCTTAAGTGACCTTCACTTGGCTGACGATGGAGACATAGGCAAACTCTTTGACTATACTGCAGGTGTATGTGCAGTATCAGAGCTTATTGATGTTCCTCTCGTTGCAGGAAGTACCTTGCGTGTAGGTGGGGATATGGTGCTTGGTGATAGGTTAGTCAGCTGTGTAGGAAGCGTAGGTGTTTCACAGTACCCTCCAACTGCAAGAAAAGGAGCAACTGAAGGGGATATCATTCTCATGACAGAAGGTGCAGGTGGTGGAACAATCACTACAACCGCACTATATAACGGTTACTTCGATGTTGTATGGGATACAATGAACATCAGTTTCGTTAAGGCTTCAAAGGCATTGTTTGCAGCAGATCTCGTTAAGGATGTTCATGCAATGACCGATGTAACCAATGGTGGCCTTAGAGGAGATGCTCATGAGATTTGTGAAACAACCGGTGTAGGATTGGAGTTCTACCATGATAAAATCAAGTCCACTGTAGCTCCAAATGTATTGAATATGCTTGAAGATTTGGATATTGATCCTCTTGGAGTTTCTACAGACTCTCTTATGCTTGTAGTTCCTCCAGAAATTGCTGAAGATGTTAAAAAGGTAGTTTCTGATGTTGGTGTTTACATTACTGAAATCGGTGAGGTAAACGATAAAGGTTCCCCTATTCTTCTTAAGGAAGATGGAACAGAAGAAACTTTAGTTCCTTTATTCAGAGAAGCTGCATACACTAAAATCAAAAAACTTGTTGGAGATACAACTCCAGAAGACTTTGAAATCATGAAGGAAAAAGTCCAAAAGGCAGCTGATGAGTCCATCAAGAAAAAAGAAAGAGTTATTGATTATATTTTATCTAATAATAAATGATAAATTATTTTTTAAATTTTTTATTTTTATAGATTTTTATTCTAAAAATTAAATAGGTGATATAAATGGCAGAAGGTGCAGAAAGAATAGATGAATTTATGAATGAAGCAGGTGTGTTTTTCTTAGCAACTGTTGATGGAGACAAACCAAAGAACAGACCTTTAGGTTTCCATCTTCTAAAAGATGGTAAGCTTTACTTTGGTGTAGGAAACCATAAGGATGTCTACAAACAAATGGAAGCAAATCCTTATGTTGAAATTGTAGCACTTGTTGAAACTGATTTCCTAAGATACTATGGAAAAGCGGTATTTGAAGAAACCTATGATATGGCAGATGCTATAGTTGCTGGAAATGAATTCTTGCAAGGAATCTATAATGATGAAACCGGTTTTAAAATGGCTATTTTCCACTTGGAAGAAGCTACTGCGGAAATCCGTGATGTAACCGGTAAAATCAATGAATCCTATAATTTCTAAAAATTGATTTTATTTATTTATATTCTTTTCATTTTTTCTTTTATTTTTTATTTTTTTATCAAATTATTTATTTGCTCTATTTTAAGTAAAGATGTGTATTTATGAATCGATTAAGCAATTTCATAGGAAATCTAAAAAAGCCAGGTGAATTGGATTTGATTAAAGGATTTAAGTTAGAATGCGAAGCAAATGATTTGGGTAATATGAAATATATTGTAGACAAATTCGTTGATTTTTACCCAGATTCCTATTATGCTTCCAGTTCTATGGTAATCTACATTATTAAGTTGTATAAGGAGAATCCATTAAAAGTATCCCCAAATATGCTCAATAACTTAAGCATTATGGAGAAGAATATACGATTTTTCGACAATTCAAATTCAGAGCCATTGGATGCTGAAGAAACAGAGATAAGGCAATGGTATAAAAGAGAATTCGATGAAAATGTAAAATTCATGGAATCTGAGGGTTATAGGTTTTCTTCGGATGTTGAATAATTTAAAAATTTGGTTTAGAATTTTATTAACATTAATTAAAAAATAATATTTTAAGGTTGATAATATGGTATTTCGTGTTGAAAAAAATTGCACTGGCTGCGGAAGATGTGCAGAAGTTTGTGACTTAAATTTAATTAAAGTCTATGACAATTATATAGAAATGGACATTGACAATTGTCAGCATTGCTCAAAATGCGTATCAGAATGTCCAAACAATGTTTTTACAAAAACAGTAATTTTAAAGCATTTTTTAAGTATCTTTAGAAGTAAAATTAAGATTTAGCAGAAAAGTATTTTCTAGGAGTTTTATTTTTTCTGCCTACTTAAATGATTTATGGATTGATTTTTCTTGTTTCTACGGAATTTTTTTCTTTTTTCTTTTTTAGATGTATTTCCATTACTCTTTTTCTTTTAATTGGCAGAGTTCTTTTTTAATTTTTTCTATCTCTTTTTCCCCATATCCTGATTCTTCTATGTTGAATATTGCCAATTCATAAATAATATTCCTAAGTCTTTCCCCTCTTTCTGTTAGATGGTAGGAGGTTTCATTTTCATCCACTATTTTTTCAATTATCTTGTTGTCTTCTAATTCTTTCAGTCTTTGACTGAGTACTTTATTGGACAATTCCGGTTTGTCTTCTTTAAATTCGCTGAAGTAACTTTTTCCAATGATAATGTCCCTAATGATATAAATTGTCCATTTGTTTTTAAGCAAGTTGATGTTTTTTTCAAATTGGCAGTATTCTGGCAATTTATCAAATTTTCTTTGTATTGTCATAATCTCACTAATTTTAAATCTATCAATCCACATTTAAATTTTTTTTCAAATATTCTT